>JAKBCO010000138.1 GCA_021807785.1 Pseudomonadota bacterium | reverse complement strand
CCTCCATCTGCTCCTTCATGGCGCAGACCCTCGCCTATGTCGCGCTGCCGTTCCTGTTCGAGGACGTGGGCCATCGCTCGCAGCTGACCACCGGGCTGCTGATGACGCCCTGGCCGGTGGTGATCGTCTTCGTGGCGCCGGTCGCCGGGCGGCTCTCGGACCGCTCGGCGCCGGCGGTGCTGGGGGCGGCCGGGCTCGGGGTGATGACGCTGGGGATGGCCGCCCTGCTCACCATCCCGCATGGGGCGAGCTTCGCCGACATCGCCTGGCGGATGGCGCTCTGCGGTTTGGGCTTCGGCTTCTTCCAGTCCCCCAACAACCGCCTGCTGCTGGGCGCGGCGCCGCCGGAACGCTCCGGCGGGGCCAGCGGGATGCTCTCGACGGCGCGGCTGCTGGGCCAGACCACCGGCAGCGCGCTGGTGGCGCTGAGCTTCGGCCTCGCCGGCACCTCCGGCGCGGGCGTGGCCTGGGGGGTGCGGCTCGCGCTGACGGTGGGCACCGTCGCCTCCGGCATCGCCACCGCGATCAGCCTGTTGCGGCTGGGGCAGATGCGGGGCGCGCGATGAGCGGGCGGCGCGTCCGGGTATGGGACCTGCCGGTGCGGCTGTTCCACTGGGCGACGGTGGCGCTGGTGGCGGTGCTGTGGGCCTCGGAACGGTGGAACTGGATGGGGCTGCACGTCGCCGCCGGCACCGCGCTGCTGGCGCTGGTGCTGTTCCGCGTCCTGTGGGGGCTGGCGGGCAGCGAGACGGCCCGCTTCGCCCGCTTCCTGCGCGGCCCGCGCGCGGCCTTCGGGCACCTGCGCGAGGTCGCCGCCGGTGCCGCGGATCACGAGGCCGGCCACAACGCCGCCGGCGGCTGGATGGTGGTGGCGCTGCTGATCTTGCTCGGCGCCGAATGCCTGATCGGCGTGTTCGTCAACAACGACGTCGCCGATGCCGGCCCGTTCACGAACATCGCCCCGGCCTGGGTGATGAACCTCGCCACCGATCTGCATTGGTGGCTGTTCCAGGCGCTGATCGCGGCGGTGGCGCTGCATCTGGCGGCGATCGCGCTCTATGCCGCGCGCGGGCAGAATCTGGTGGGACCGATGCTGACCGGGCGCAAGCGCCTGCCCGAGGATGTACCGGCCCCGCGCATGGCCGGGATTGGGCGTGCATTGGTGCTGGCGGCGCTGGCGGCGGCGGCGGCGCTGGCGGTGCTGTGGTACGGATGACGGCGCTGGACGCGCGCCCCGGGCGATGATACCGCCGCCGCAGAGAGGTTCGCACCGCGAACCGAATTCGGGGAGGACCGCATGAAATTCCAGATCCGCCATGTTCCGCTTGCCGCCGCGCTGCTGCTGGCGGCGCTGGCCGCCGCCCAAGCGGCCCGGGCCAGGACCATCATCGACGAGTGGAACAGCATCAAGACGCCGCCGGCACCGGCGCTGCACAATGTCACCGTCGATCCGCGCACCACCGCGCTGCTGGTCCTCGACCTGGTCAAGCCGGTCTGCACCACCCCGTACCGACCGCGCTGCCTCGCCACCCTGCCGAAGGTGGCGAAGCTGCTGAAGGAAGCCCGCGCCCACCACATGCTGGTGATCTACAGCCTGGTGGTGGTGAACAAGAACACCAAGGCGGTGCTGCCGGCGGTGGCGCCGCTGGGCAACGAGCCGGTGGTGAAAGGCGGGCCCGACAAGTTCCTGCACACCGACCTGGCGCAGATCCTGAAGGCGCATCACATCACCACCATCATCCCCGTGGGGTCGGCCGCCGACGGGGCGGTGATGTACACCGCCAGCCACGCCGCCCTGCTGGGCTACCGGGTGCTGCTGCCGGTCGATGGCATGTCCTCGCATCTGGCGTACACGGAACAATACGTGGCCTGGAACATGAGTCACGCCCCGGTGGTCTCCCCGCACGTCACCTTGACGTCGATCGACCGGCTGCGGTTCTGACGCGCGGCGGCGATGCCATCCCCCGCATCGCGCCCCGCCGCGGCGGCGGAGGCGCTGACCCGTGTGGCGCTGGGCCTGATCCTGGTGCCGCACGGGCTCGGCAAGCTGTTCGGCCATGATCTGGCCCACACCGCGCTGAATTTCCGCCATCTCGGCTGGCCGGCGCCGCTCGGCTTCGCGGTGGCGGTGGGGTGCGTGGAGGTGTTCGGCGGCCTCGCCCTGGCCGCCGGGCTGTTCACCCGCGCCGCCGCCGCCGCGATCCTGGCCGAGATGACTGGCATCTGCGCCCTGGTCCTGTGGCCGCGCTGGGAGTGGGTCCATCGCGGCATGGAATACCCGTTCCTGATGGGGGTGCTGGCGCTGAGCTTCGTGCTGCGCGGCGGCGGGGCTTATTCCCTGGACCGGGTGCTGGCGCGACTCTGGCACGCCCCCGCCCCCACCCGGGCGAACGGTCCGGTGACGAATGTCACCGCGCTGATCGATGCCGCCCCGCTCGGCGGGCTGCAACGGATGGTGCTGTTGCTCTGCGGGCTGGCGGCGCTGCTGGACGGGCTCGATCTGCAATCGATCGGCCTCGCCGCGCCGGGCATCATCGCCAGCCTGCATGTGCCGCCGCGCGCCTTCGGGCTGGTCTTCAGCGCGGCGCTGCTGGGGCTGATGCTGGGCGCATTCGGGCTGGGGCCGCTCGCCGACCGCATCGGCCGGCGGGCGATCCTGATCGGCGCCTCGATCACCTTCGCCGTCTTCACCTTCGCCACCGGCTTCGTCGCCAGTTTTCCGGCGCTGCTCGGGATGCGCTTCCTGGCCGGCATCGGCCTCGGCGGGGCGATGCCCAGCTTCATCGCGCTCGGCACGGAATACGCCCCGCGCCGGCTGCGCGGGGTGGCGGTGGCGCTGCTCTGGACCGGCTTTCCGCTGGGCGGGGTGGTGGGGGGCCTGCTCGGCGCGCGGCTGATCCCGGCCTTCGGCTGGCCGTCGCTGTTCTATGTCGGCGGCGTGCTGCCGCTGCTGCTGGCCCTGGCGCTGCTGGCGCTGCTGCCGGAATCGATCGGCTTCCTGGTCGCGCGCGATCCGGGCGCGCCGGAGATCGGCCGGCTGCTGGGCCGCATCACCGGCACCACCCCGCCCGCCGGCGCGCGCTTCGCCCTGGGCGAGGCAAGCGCCCCGGGGATGCCGCTGCGCCAGCTCTTCACCGACGGCCGCGCCGGCGCGACCCTGCTGCTCTGGGTGGCGTTCTTCGCCATCTTCCTGATGCTGGTCACCAACACCGCCTGGAGTCCGATCCTGCTGCACGCGGTCGGGCTGCCGGTGCCGCGCGCGGCGCTGGCGATGGCGGCCTTCAACGCCGGCAGCGTGGTGGGCACGGCGGCGGCGGGCAGCCTGATCGCGCGCCTGCCGCCGGCGCGCACGCTGGCGCTGCTTTCGGTGGCCAGCGCCGCGAGTTTCGCGCTGATCGGCCGGGCGGCGCCAGGATTCGCCGGCGTGGCGGCGTTGCAGGCGCTGAGCGGGGTCTTCCTGGGGGCCGCGAGTTCGGGGCTGATCGCGCTGGCGGCTTTGTTCTACCCGACCGCGGGCCGCTCCACCGGGGTCGGCTGGGCGATGGGGATGGGCCGGTTCGGGTCCTTCCTGGGGCCGCTCTGGGTGGCGATGCTGGTGGGCGGCGGCTGGGCGGTGGCGGCGACGTATCAGGCGGTGGCGGTGCCGGCGCTGGTGGCGGCGGTCTGCCTGCTGGGGCTGGGGTGGGTGCGCGCGGAGATGGTGGCGGCGCGGTAGGGTCCCGGCTCGCAAATAGCGTCATCCTGCGGCGGGACACGTGCTCCTTGCTTTCAGTGGCCGGCTGGTCCCTGAAACAGAAAGGCATTTCAGCGGCGGGACACTGGGGCAGCACACTGGGGCGGGACCGCTATCCCCGCCCGGTCGCCACGCTCCCGCGAAACAGGAACGTCAGCGGCACCGCCAGCACGGCCACCACCGCCGTCATCGCGAACACATCCGCATAGGCCAGGGTGCTGGCCTGCTGGCCCAGCGCGTGCAGCACCCACCCGTCGGCCAGCCGCCGCGCCCCCGCCGCGCCGTGCCCCAGCGCCTCCAGCCGCGCCACCAACCCCGCCAGCAGCCGCGCGAACGGCGCATGAACCGGCGACAGCGGCCCGACCAGCGCCGCCTGCTCGGCCTGCCGGCGCTGCTCCACCAGCGCCACCGTGATGGCGATCCCGCCCGATCCCGCGATGTTGCGGAACATCGAATAGAGCGCCGCCGCGTCCGCGTTCAGCCGCCGCGGCAGGGTGGAATAGGCGAGCGTCGAGTTCGGCACGAACAGGAACGCCAGCGCCACGCTCTGGATGGCGCGAAACGCGGCCAGCGAACCGGAATCGATCTGCGGCGTCAGCCGATGCGCCCACCAGGACGCGCCGGCCAGCATCAGGAACCCGAACGCCAGCAGATGCCGGGTCTGGAAATTCGGCAGCGCCAGCTTGGCGACGAGCGGGATGAACAGGATCATCACCGCCGCCCCCGGCGTCATCAGCCAGCCGGCATCCAGCGCCGTGTAGCCCAGCGTGGTCTGCGCGAAGGCCGGGATCAGCAGGTTGGAGGAATAGAGGATCGCCCCGATCGCCGAGATCGTCACCACCCCCACGCCGAAATTGCGGTCCCCCAGCGCGCGCAGGTCCACCACCGGCCGGTCGGTCAGCAGCAGCCAGGCGGTCGCGCCCGCCAGCCCCACCACGCCCAGGAACGCCATCAGCCGGATGAAGGGGGAGCCGAACCAGTCCAGATCCTCGCCCCGGTCCAGCATGATCTGCAACGATCCCAGCCCGAGCGCGATCAGCCCGATCCCGGTGTAATCGATGTCGCGCAGCCGGGCCCGGTCGCGCAGCACCCAGGGCGGGTCCTCCACGAAGCGCGCCACCAGCGCGAAGGCGGCGATGCCGACCGGCACGTTGATCAGGAACACCCAGCGCCAGGAGGCGCTGTCGGTGATGATCCCACCCAGCACCGGCCCCAACACCGGAGCCAGGATCACCGCCACCGCGACGATGGAGAACGCGCGCCCGCGCTGCGCGGGTTCGAAGGTATCCAGCACGATCGCCTGCTGGTTCGGTTGCAGCCCGCCGCCGAACAGCCCTTGCAGCAGGCGGAACGCCACCAGCTCCGGCAGCGAGGTGGCGATCCCGCACAGGAACGAGCAGATCGTGAACATGGCGATGCAGATCAGGAAATAGCGCTTGCGCCCGATCACCTTTCCAATCCAGCCGGCCACCGGCAGCACCATCCCGTTGGCCACCAGATACGAGGTCAGCACCCAGGTGGCATCGTTGTAGGACGACGACAGGCTGCCCGACACATAGGGCAGGCTGACATTGACGATGGTGGTATCCAGAATCTCCATGAACGGGGCGAGCGTCGCCACCGCGGTGATGAGCCACGGGCTGGCCGCCGGCCGCCATGCCGCGTCATCGGTCATCGCAGCACGATCGTGGGCTCGACCGAAAGCCCGAGCGGCAGGGCGAACGGCGGCGGGTTGTCGATCGAGATCCGCACCGGCACCCGCTGCACCACCTTCACGTAGTTGCCGGTGGCGTTCTCGGCCGGGAAGGCGGAAAACCGGCTGCCGGTGCCCTGCTGGATGCTCAGCACATGGCCGCGCAGCGCCAGGTCCGGGAAGGCATCGATGCGGATCCGCACCCGCTCGCCAGGATGCACCCGGGTGAGCGCGGTCTCCTTCAGATCGGCGGTCACGAACTCCCGCCGCGTCACCAGCGACAGCAGCGCCTGGCCGGGGGCGACGGTGTTGCCGAGCTGCACGCCGCGGATGGTGACATAGCCGCTCACCGGGGCGCGCAGCGTGGTCCAGCGCAGATCGAGCGCGGCGGTGGCCAGCCGCGCCCGCGCCAGCGCCACCGCGGCGGTGCGGTCGGCCAAGGTCGCCCGGGCGGCGGCGATCCGGTCGGCCACCGTGTCGGCGGCGCGCAGGGTGGCATCGGCCCTTGTCACCGCGGCCTCGGCGGCGCGATCGGCCGCCAGTGCCCGGTCCCGCGCCTGCGGGGTGGTGGCGGCGTCGGGCATCCGGCGCTGCCGGCGCCAGTCGGCATCGGCGCGCGCGGCATCGGCGCGCGCGGCTTCCAGGGCGGCGCGGGCGGCCTCCAGCGCCGCCGGGGCGGTGATGCGGATGCGCGCCAGCTCGGCCGCCGCGTCGGCCGCCTTCGCCTCGGCCGCTTCCAGCCGGGCGGCGGCGGCGTCGCGCGCGGCACGCCAGGGGCGCGGGTCAAGCCGCAGCAGCACCTGCCCCCGCCGGACCAGCGCGTTCTCGTGCGCCTCCAGCGCCACCACCTGCCCACCGACGCGCGGGGCGAGGGTGACGGCGTTGCCGTCGATGAAAGCATCGTCGGTGGTGACGCGGTTGCGGTTGAGCCACCAATACGCAACGGCGCCGAGCAGCGCCACCAGCACGATCAGCAGCACCGCGAGCCGGGCCCGGGTGCGCGGCGCGCGGAGCGCGAACGCCCATCCCCGTCCGGGCGGGGCATCGGCAGGGAAAGCGCGAACATTCTCCATTGCGCCGCACGGTAGCGGGGAGGGAGCGCTGCGAAAATCCCGTGCAATCGGTAATTAACCGTGAATCGCCCCGGCATCCCGCCGCGCCAGCACCACCACCCCCTCGTCCCGACCGCCGCCGGCCACCAGCCCGGGCCGCAGCGCCAGACGCGGCGCCCGGGCCAGCGCCCGCGGCAGCACGCGGTTGTACCAACGCATCGCCACCCCAGGGTATTTCGCCAGCATCCACACCCCCAGCGCCGCCAGCGCCGGCCACCGCGGGCGCAGCCCGAACGGCGCCGAAGCCTCGATGCGCCAGCCATGCCGGGCCAGCAGCGCGGCGAACGCCGGCGGGTCGTAGCGGCGGGCATGGCCCACCGCGGCATCGAACCGGCTCCAGTACTCGGGCCCGATCGGCACCGAGACCAGCAGCGCCGCCCCCGGCGCCGCCACCCGAGCCAGCTCCGCCACCGCCCGCGCATCGTCGGCGACGTGTTCGATCACATCCAGCGCCACGATCAGGGCGAAGCGCGCGGCGGGCCAGGGCAGCGCGGTCACGTCCCCCACCACCGCCCGCGCGCCGCCCGCGCGCAGCCGGGCGGCGGCGGCCGGGCTGGCATCCAGGAACACCCCGCGGTCCAGCGGCAGCCGCGGATGCACCCCGGGGCCGATTTCCAGGCACTCCCCGGCCGCGGCCAGCTCCGCGATCACCGGCCAGGTCGGGAATGCCTCCGGCGGGATCAGCCGCGCCGCCGACCAGAGCGGATCGTAGAACGCGCGGTTGGCGGCGAAGCCGGGATCGGCGGTCACGCCAGCACCGAGAGCAGCAGCTCCTCGAGCCGCACCGACTGAACCGATGCGTCCAGCTCCCGCCGCGCCAGCGCATGGGCGGCGGCGGCGGCACCGGCGCGCGCCGCCGGATCGGCGAACCCAGCCAGTGCCGCGGCCAGCGCGGCGGCATCGCCCGCCGGCACCAGCACCCCCGGCGCGGCGGCGCCGAACAGATGCGTCAGCCCGGCCTGGTCGGAGGCGACCACCGGCACCCCCAGCATCATCGCCTCCGCCGCCACGCTGGGCAGGCCCTCGGCATCGCCGCCGGCGCCGGTGACCGAGGGCACCGCGAGGCAGCGCGCGCCGGCGAACCAGTCGCGCAGCCGCGCCGGGCTCTGCCAGCCGGGCAGGGTGACGCCGCCCAGCGCGTCGGCGCGCGGGCGCAACCCGGCCAGCAGCGGCCCGTCCCCCACCAGCACCGCCGGCGTCGCATCGCCCGCCGCGCGCAGCCGCGCCAGCGCGTCCAGCAGCACCGGCACGCCCTTCTTCTCCACCATCCGGCCGATGAACAGGATGTGCCCGCCGGACGGCGGCGGCAGCGCCGCGGCCGGCTCCACCCCGATCGGCAGCACGATCAGCTTCTCCGGCGGAAAGCCGCGCGCCAGCAGCTTCTCG
The DNA here is from genome assembly GCA_021807785.1 of Pseudomonadota bacterium. Classification (GTDB taxonomy): domain Bacteria; phylum Pseudomonadota; class Alphaproteobacteria; order Acetobacterales; family Acetobacteraceae; genus JAJZVS01. The sequence goes on along the minus strand of JAKBCO010000138.1, from coordinate 764 downwards.
CGCACCGAGGGCGAGACGCAGACGAAGCACGCCGCATAGTCGAGCAGCGCCGGCAGGCGGCGGGCGAACAGTGCGCCGAACAGCCGCCCGGGACGGTAATGCGCGTCCTTATGCGCGTCCCCGCCATGGAAGGTGACCACCAGCTTCACCCCGAGCGCGCGCGCCAGCGGCAACGCGATGGCGCCACCGCGACCGAACTGGGCGTGGATCAGCGCCGGCCGCCGCGCCGCCAGCGCCGGCGTCTCGGGCGGCGGCAGCCCGGCCTGCTTGAAGAGGGCCCGCCGCAGCGGCGCCAGCGGGCCCGCCCCGCCCAGGATCAGCGGGTCGAGCCCGTCCGGCCGGTCGGCATCGCGCCGGGTGCCCACCCAGAACGGCGCCAGCCGGGTGAAGCCCAGATATTGCCGGCGCATGAACCCGTGCTCGGAGCGGGCCAGGATGCGGTCCCGATAGACCAGCAGCGGCCTCATCGCCGGCCTCCGGCCGCAGCGATCCCCCGCGCACCCCGCCACACAACCCGCGCCGCCCCGTCATGGCGGGCCTTGAGCCGGCCATCCCCCCCCGCGCGGGGGAGACGGTGGATCGCGCGTTCCCGGGCAGATGGCCGGGTCAAGCCCGGCCATGACGGGCGGGGTCGCGCACCCTCGGCCGCCGCCCCCGGCATCGCGCGGACCCGCCTGCTCAGACCGGCCACAACCACGCCGCGCCGCGCACGCCCGACGAATCCCCGTACCGGTTGCGCAGGATCGGCGTGCGCACGACGTCGC
>JAKBCO010000137.1 GCA_021807785.1 Pseudomonadota bacterium | reverse complement strand
TGGGCGAGAACGACTACGATTCCAGCTACGTCTTCATGCCGCTCAAGGCAGCGCAGATCTATTTCCAGAAGCCGGGCGCGGTGACCCAGATCGCGGTGACCGTGCGCCATCCGGAACGGGTGCGGCAAACCACCGATGCCATCCGCAGCACCTTCCCGCCGGGCGCGCTCACGGTGATCGACTGGCAATCCTCCAACAACGGCTTCTTCACCGCGGTGGCGGTGGAACAGAACGTGATGTTCCTGATCCTGACCCTCATCATCCTGGTTGCCGCGTTCAACGTGATCTCCTCGCTCATCATGATGGTCAAGGACAAGACGAAGGACATCGCGGTGCTGCGCACCCTGGGCGCGAGCCGCGGGGCGGTGATGCGGATCTTCCTGATGTGCGGTGCCTCGGTCGGGCTGCTCGGCACCGCCGCCGGCGCGGTGCTGGGCATCGCCTTCACCCTCAATCTCGACCGCATCCAGGATTTCGTCACCCGGATCACCGGCGTCGATGTCTTCAACCCGGAAGTCTATTACCTGACCCATCTGCCGGAGCGGCTGGACTGGGCGGAAGTGACCCGCGTCATCGTCATGGCGCTGGCGCTGTCGCTGCTGGCGACGCTCTATCCGTCCTGGCGCGCCGCGCGCACCGATCCGGTCGAGGCGCTGCGCAGTGAATAGCCCGGCCGCGCACCCACTGGCGCTGCAAGGCGTGGTCCGCACCTATCGCACCGGCGCCGGCGCGCTGCCGGTGCTGCGCGGGGTGGATCTGACCCTGGCCGGTGGCGAGATCGTCGCCCTGGTGGCGCCCTCCGGGGCCGGCAAATCCACCTTGCTGCACCTGGCCGGGCTGCTGGAGCAGCCGGATGGCGGGCGGGTGATCGTCGATGGGCGCGACGCGGGCACCCTGGCCGACTCCGCTCGCACCGCGATCCGCCGCGACCGCATCGGCTTTGTCTATCAGTTCCACCATCTGCTCGGGGAATTCACCGCCGAGGAGAACGTGATGCTGCCGCAGCTGATCGCCGGCAAGCGGCGCGCCGAGGCCGCCGCCCGCGCCCGGGCCCTGTTGGGCGCGTTCGGCCTCTCGTCCCGCCTCGGCCATCTGCCCGGCAAGCTTTCGGGCGGGGAGCAGCAGCGGGTGGCGATCGCCCGCGCGCTCGCCAATGCCCCGCGCATCCTGCTGGCCGACGAACCCACCGGCAATCTGGACGTCGCCACCGCTTCGGTGGTGTTCGACGAATTGCTGGCGACCGTCCGCCGCGAGGGGGTGGCGGCGCTGATCGCCACGCATAATCCCGAACTGGCGGCGCGGATGGACCGCGTGGTCACCCTGCGCGACGGCGTGCTCGCCCCGGCCTGAGCGCCGCCGGCACTACCGGTGCAGCGCCCACAGCAGGAGCAGGAACAGCCCGATCGCCACCGCTTGCAGCGCCACCCGCCAGCGCATCAGCCGGTTGGACCGCGCCGGGTCGCCGCCGCCGCGGGCCACCCCCAGCAGCCCCGCGAACAGCACGCCCAGCACGCCCAGCATGGCAAGGATCAGCAGGATCGCGATCAGCACCGACATCGCGCCACCCTACATCGCTTCCCGCCCGGCGTCAGCCCGCCGCCTTTGCGTTGGATCAATGCGCCCGCGCCGGACCGGCCCGAGGCTTGCCGGCGCGAACGAACGCCGAGGAAGCGCCATGACCTACCAGGACCCCTTCTGCGCCTATTGCCCCCCCAACGTGCGGGCCTGCCGCCAGGGCGAGGCCGAGGCGCGCGGCCCGGGCTTCTGCCCGTCCAAGGTGGACCCGGACGCGCAGGCGCGAGCCCGCGCGCTCTACGACGATCCCGAGACCAGGCGTATCTCCGTCGCCTCGGCGCAGGTCGAGGCAGAGGGCTACTGCCAATGGACCCGGGTGGAGGAGATCGCCGCCTTCGCCCGGCGCATGGGCTATCGCCGCATCGGCATCGCCAACTGCATCAGCTTCGTCGATCACGCCATGACCCTGACCGCGATCCTGGAGAGCCACGGCTTCGAGGTGGTCTCGGTCGCCTGCAAGAACGGCGCGATCCCGAAGGAGGAGCTCGGCCTGACCGAGCAGGAGAAGGTTCGCCCCGGCCAGTTCGAGGCGTTGTGCAACCCGGTCGCGCAGGCCGAACTGCTGAATGCGCACGGCGCCGAGTTCAACGTCGTGCTCGGCCTCTGCATCGGCCATGACAGCCTGTTCTTCAGGTATTCGGCCGCGCCTTGCACGGTGCTGGTGGCCAAGGACCGGGTGCTGGGCCACAACCCGGTGGCGGCATTGCAGCTCGCCGATACCTATTACGCGCGCGTCTGGGGCCCGGAACGGCCGGCGGCGCCGCGCAAGCTGCCGCCCAAGGCGGCCCAGGCCGGGCGCGGCTGAGGCGGCGGATCACCCGGGCGCGGGCGGCACGATGCCGCGCACCGCGTTCGCGCGCGCGGTGCAACCGACCGAACCGTCCGCGGCGATGGCGACCCGCGCGCACGTCGCTTCCTTCACCCGCGCGAGTGCCGCGGCATCGAGCCCGGCCACGCTCGCGCGCAGGCTGCCGGTGAGGGTGCTGACTGCCCAGAAGGCGTCGAAATCGATAAAGCGCCGGGTGATTTCGAAGCTGGTCGTCGCCACCCCAGCGAGCCCGGCGCCGCGCCACAGCGCCGCCATCTCGGCGATGCCCGAGGCTTCGGCGCTGGGAGGCAAGATCGGGGTGTGCCCGCAGGCGGCGAGGGCCGCGCGGATCGGCGCGAAGGGGAATCCGCCGCTGGCCATGTCCCACGCATAGGCGGCCACCAGCCCGCCGGGACGGACCACGCGCGCCATCTCCGCCACACCGCGCGCCGGATCGGGGAGGAAGAAGATCACCAGCGCCATCGCCGCGGCATCGAACCGTTCGGCGGGGAAGGGCAAGGCGCCGGCCTCGCCCTGGTGAAAGACCGCGCCCGCGGCACCCGGGCGGTCGCGCGCGAAGGCGAGCTGGGCTGGCGCGGGATCGATGCCGTGCGCCTCGGCGGCGGCGGCGCGGCGCAGCAGCAATTCGGTGAAGGCGCCGGAGCCGCAGCCGACATCGAGCCAGGCGAGCCCGGGCGCGGGGGCGAGCCAATCGAGGAAGGCGGCGCCCGTCGGCAGGCTCCAGGCGCCCATGCCGCGTTCGTAGGCGGCGCCGTCCTCGAAACGGATCGGTGATCGGCTCATGGCGCGCGGCTCCGAAGGGGCGGGTGAGGGCATGATGGGCGCCACCGGCCCGCTTGCGAAGCACCTGCCGACAGGGCAGCTTCGGCGGATGTCCCTCGATGAAATGGTCGATGGCCAGGGTGGCCTCCGCCCGCCCTGGCGGCGCCTGATGAGCGCCATCGCCGAGCTCGGCCGCGACGTGCTGGCCGAGCGCGCCGCAAGGCTGGAACGCCTGGCCGCCGAGGCCGGCGCCACCGGAATGATCCAAGGCGCCGCCACGGCCCCGCCGCTCGATCCGCTGCCGCTGATCCTGGGCGGGGCGGAGTTCGCCGCCCTCGCCGACGGCCTCGCCCAGCGCGCCAGCGTGATCGAGGCGATGCTGGCCGATCTCTACGGCCCGCAGACCCTGCTCGCCGACGGCGCCCTGCCGCCCGAGGCCGTGTTCGCCGATCCGGGCTTCCTGCGCCCCTGCCATCACCTGGACCAGCCGCCGCCGGCGCCGCTGCTGCGCTGGTACGCGGCCGATCTCGCGCGCGGCGCCGACGGGTCGTTCGCCGTGCTGGCCGATCATACCGGCCTGCCGGACGGGCTCGGCCAGGCGATCGACAACCGCCGCACCCTGGGGCGCACGGTGCCGGAGCTGTTCGCCGGCCAGCCGATCGCCGCGCATGATGGGTTCCTCGATGCCATGCTCGGCATCATCCGCGAGGCGATGCCGCCGGCGACGACCGAGCCCGCCGGGGTGGCGCTGCTCACCCGCGGCCATGCCGACCCGGCCTGGTTCGGCCAACTGGTGCTGGCCCGCGAATTGTCCTGCGCGCTGGTCGAGGGCGGCGATCTCACGGTGCGGGAGGGGGCGCTGTTCCTCAAGACCCTGCGCGGCTTGCAGCCGATCGGCGTGCTGCTGCGCGGGGTGCCCGGGGCGGCGCTCGATCCGCTGCAACTCGCCGCCGGCACCGAGGGGGTGGCGGGGCTGCTCGCGGTGCCGCCCGAGCGGCTGGCGATCCTCAATCACCCCGGCGCCGCGCTGGCGGAAGCCGCCGGGCTGCGCGCCGCCCTGCCGGCCCTCGCCCCCCGGCTGATCGGGGCCCCGCTGCGGCTGGCCGGCGCCGCGACGGTGGCCGAACCCGCCACCGTCCCCTGGCTCGCCGGCGAGACGCTGGAGGCCGAACCCTATCGGCTGCGCCTGTTCCTGGCCCGCACCCACGACGGCTGGCGGGCCCTGCGCGGCGGGCTGGCGCGGCGGATGGCCGACCCGGCGGCGACGTCGGCGGCGGCGCCCGCGGCGATGAAGGATGTCTGGGTGCTGAGCGAGACCGAAGCCGCCGCCGAGGGCGCCGCCGCCGGCCGGGTGCCGCGGCTCGCGATCCGCCGCGACGCCGGCGCCCTGCCCTCCCGCGTCGCCGACAATTTCTTCTGGTTCGGCCGCTATCTGGAGCGGCTGGAGGCCGGTGCCTTCCTGCTGCGGGTCGCGCTGATCCGCGCCGCCAGCCCCGCCCCCACCCCGCACGAGGCGGCCGAGACCGAGGTGCTGATCGACTGCCTCACCCATGCCGGGCTGGTCGATGCCGAGCGGGTGCGCGGCCTCGGCCCGGCGCGGCTGGCGCAGGCGCTGCCGGAGGCGGCGGCCCGGCAAGGGGCGATCAGCCGGGGGCTCGCCGAGGTCTCGCGGCTGATCTTCCTGCTGCGCGACCGGCTGACCGCGCAGATGCATCTGCTCGCCACCACCGGGCTGCGGGAGGCGCGGGCGGCGCTGGCGCGCATCGACACCCGCAACGAGACCACCCTGCTCGAACGGATCGGCCAGGCGCTGAGCGCGGTGCAGGCGCTGAGCGCGATGCTCTCGGGCCTCGCGGCCGAGAACATGGTGCGCGGCGGCGGCTGGCTGTTCCTCGATCTCGGCCGGCGGGTGGAGCGGGCCGGGGCGATCGCGGCGCAGCTGGCCGCGGCGCTGGCCTTCCCCGGCGCCGCGCGCCAGCCGGCGCGGGTGGAACACGGGCTGCGGCTGGCGCTGGAACTCTGCGACTCCACCATCACCTACCGCGCCCGCTACCTGGCGCTGGTGCAGCCGGGGCCGGTGCTGGACCTGCTGCTGGCCGATCCCGACAACCCGCGCGGGCTGGCGTTCCAGCTGGCCGGGGCGGAGGCCGATCTGGCGGCCATCGCCGCCGGGGAGAGCGGCCTCGCCCCGATCGCCGCTTCCCTGCGCGCCGAGGCGGGCGCGATGCTGGGCGGCATCGCCGCCGCCGCCGATCCCGCCGCCGCCGCCGCCGCCCTGCCGCCCCGACTGCGGGCGCTGGCCGAGGCGGTGGGCCAGCTCTCCGATCAGATCACAAGGCGCTATTTCGCCCTGCTCGCCGCCAGCCTGACCGACGGGATGGCGGCGTGATCTACCGGCTGACCCACCTCACCCGCTACGACTACCAGGCGGCGGTCGATCTCTCGATCCATCTGGCGCATCTGACCCCGCGCGCCCTGCCCTGCCAGCAGGTGGGTGCGGCCACGCTGGCCACCGACCCGCCGCTGTCGTGGCGGCGCGACGTCACCGATCATTTCGGCAACCGGCAGAGCTGGCTGTTCGTCGATGTCCCGCACGCCACCCTGACCGTGACCGCGACCGCGGAGGTGACGCGCACCGCCCCGGACCCGCCCGGCGGCGCCCATGCCTGGGACGCGCTGCCGGTGCCGCCCGCGGTCGCCGAGTTCGCGCTGTCGAGCCCGCTCGCCCCCGCCCATCCCGAAGCCGGCGCCTGGGCGGCGGCGAGTTTTCCCCCCGGCCGGCCGGTGGCCGCGGCGGCGCTGGCGCTGACCCGGCGCATCTTCGCCAGCTTCCGCTTCCGCCCCGGGGTCAGCACCGTCGCCACCCCGGTCGGCGAGACCCTGGCCCGGCGCGAGGGCGTCTGCCAGGACTTCACCCATCTGATGCTGGCGATGCTGCGCCAGCTGGGCGTGCCGGCGCGCTACGTCTCGGGCTATATCCGCACCCGCCCGCCGCCGGGGGGAACCAGGCGGCTGGGCGCGGATCAGTCGCATGCCTGGGTCAGTGTCTGGGACGGCGCCGGCTGGTTCGACCTCGACCCCACCAATGGCATCGCGGTGGCCGACGAGCACGTCACCCTGGCCTGGGGGCGGGATTATGCCGATATCGCGCCGCTGCGCGGGCTGATCCTGGGCGGCGGGGGGCAGGCGCTGTCGGTTTCGGTGGCGCTGGAGGAGATCGGCGGCGATCAGGCGGCCACCCTGGCCACGGCCGCCCCGGTCAACCGCAGCAGCGCCGCGGCCGAGGTGCGGAACACATGCCGCGGCGATCCCGCCGCCGCCCAGATCGGCTCCAGCGCCAGCAGGTCCTGATCGAGCAGCATCAGCGGCGGCGCCAGATGCCCGACCGGGGCCACACCGCCGACCGCGAATCCGGTGGTCTCGCGCACCCAGTCGGCATCGGCGCGCCGCAGCGCCACGCCGAGCGCCGCCGCCGCCAGCGCCGGGTCCACCCGATTGGCCCCCGAGGTGATGACCAGGGCGGCGCGCTCGCCGGCGCGAAAGACGATGCTCTTGGCGATCTGCGCGACCGCGCAACCGACCGCGGCGGCGGCATCGGCGGCGGTGCGGGTGCCGTCAGGGAAGGCGGCGATGGTGTCGGGATGTCCGCCCGCCAACAGGGCGGCGCGGACGCGGGCGACGGAGCCGGTCTGATCGGACATGAGCGGTTTCCCAGGAGAGGGCGCAGTGTGCCGCGCGCCCGCGGCGGCGCCAACCGCGGCAAGCTCAACTTGCATCATGCAATCTTGCATCCTGCGCGTGGCGGTGCCATATCCGCCGCGATGCAACGCATCCATTTCGATTCCATGCCCTGCCCGATCGCCCGCGCGCTGGAGCGGGTGGGCGAGTGGTGGTCGATCCTGATCCTGCGCGACGCCTTCTACGGTCTGACCCGGTTCGAGCAGTTCCGCCGCAGCCTGGGCGTGGCGCCCAATGTGCTGACCACCCGCCTCAACTGGCTGGTCGAGGCCGGGCTGCTGGAGCGCCACCTCTACCAGGAGCACCCGCCCCGGCACGAATACCGGCTGACCGAGCGGGGCCGCGATTTCCACCCGGTGCTGATCGCGCTGATGGCCTGGGGCAACCGGCATTTCGCCCCGGAGGGCGCCTCGGTCCAGCTGGCCCGCGCCGATACCGGCGCGCCGGTGGACCCGGTGCTGGTCGATCGCGCCACCCTCACCCCGATCGGCGGCCCCGGGTTCCGCATGGTGCCCGGCCCGGCGGCGGCCGAGGCGACGCGCGCCCGGCTGACCCGCCGCGGCCATCTTCCCTTCGCCGCCGACCCCGGCAAGCCCGGATAGGCGCCAAAGCGCGCCCCGCTACCGGTAGCGCGCCGAAACCTGCGGCTGCAACAGATTCGCCCCCATCGCCTTGCGCGCGGCGTCATGCGCCTCCCACTGCGACCAGTCGGGCAGCGAGGGGATGGTCACCGGCTCGCGCCGGTCGAAGCCCAGCAGCGCCGCATCCACCAGCGCATCGACCGCCATCATCGGCGGCAGCCGGCTGGTATCGCGCCCGGCGCGCTGCCAGATCTCGGTCGCGGTGGCCGGCGGCAGCATCGCCTGCACATAGACCCCGCGCGGGCCGAGCTCGGCCTGCAAGGTCTGCGACAGCGCCAGCACATAGGCCTTGGTGGCGCCGTAGATGCCGAAGGGACGCTCCGGCACCAGCCCGACGATGGAGCCGACATTGACGATCGCCCCGGTTCCGGTCTCGGCGAAGCGCGGCGCCACCGCGGCGGCGAGCCGGGTGAGGGCGGTGACGTTGAGCGCGATCAGTGCCTCGATCTGCGCCGCGCCGGTGCCGAGGAACCCGCCGGCGCCCACCGCGCCCGCGTTGTTCACCAGGATGCCGATTTGCGGATCGCCGGCGAGGCGCGCTTCCACCGCCGCCAATCCGGCCGGGTCGGTGAGGTCGGCCGGCAGCGGCTCGGCCTGGATTCCGTGCGCCGCGCGCAGCGTCGCGGCCTGCGCGGCGAGTCGCGCGGCGTCGCGCGCCACCAGCACCAGCGGATGGCCGCGGCGCGCGAAGCGATCGGCATAGGTGGCACCGATCCCGGCGGAGGCGCCGGTGATGAGGACGGTCGGGCTGGGCATGAGCTTGGTTCCCGGGCGGTTGGCGGCAATCATCGCCGCCGCCGGGGGCGCGGCCAAGCCCCCTGCCCGCTACCGCTCGGCTTCGTCGCGGTCGGTCGCAACCTCGATATCCGGCCCGATGGCGTCGGCATCGTCCTCGAGGTCGTCGGTGTCCTCGATCACGTCGGCGTCGGCCTCGTCGGCCACGCCCTCCACCTCGGCATCCGCGTCCTCCGCGCCCACGACGCCCGCGGGCTTCTTGACCAGGCGCTTGTCCTCGGCGGCGGGGCCGGGCGGGCGGCGCAGGCGCGGCTGCTCGGGCGGCTGTTCGGTGCCGCATTTCGGGCACACCGCGGGGGATTTGCCCAGGTCGTAGAAGCGGGCGGCGCAGGAAACGCAGACATGTTTCGCGCCGAGTTCAGGGCGGGCCATGCGGAGATGCCTCGGTCGGGGGAAGGACGGGGCGGCGCGATGCCAGCTTGATCCGGGCGTGTCAATCGGCGCGAAGCGGATCTCGGACGCCTACAGCAGGAACACCGCCATCGCCACCAGCAGCAGGACCAGGAAGATCACCGCGCCGATCGTGAAATGCGTCCAACCGTGCCAGAA
>JAKBCO010000136.1 GCA_021807785.1 Pseudomonadota bacterium | reverse complement strand
TCTGCTGGTGTATCTGCGCGATACCGCCGACACGCCCTGGGTGGAGGCGGCGCTGGAGGAGCGGTTCCCGGCGCTGCCGGTGCTGGTGCTGCGCGGGGCGGTGTGCCGGCCGGAATGGCTGGTGGAGGTGGAGGGGATCGCGGTCACCGGCGACCGGCGGGCGGAATTGGCGCCGTTCTGATCGGCTCGGCCGCTTCGGCCGACCCTCCGCGCCGCGGGAGGGGACGTGCGTCGCTATTGTTGTGATACGACAACAATAAGCCCGACGTCGGGCTCCACCCGCCTTGCTCCGCGGCCTTTCGTGGCCTCCGCGCTAAAGGCTTAGTTTCAATGATTTATACCCGCCGCCCGAATGGCTGACTCTCCCGGCCATTGGGGCGGCGGGTAGAAATCACTCCGCCAGCGCCGCCGCGAAGCTCGCCCGCAGCCCGGCGGCCGACAGGCCGCGGCCGATCACCACGATGCGGCTTCCCCCCGGCCCCGCCCGCCGCAGCGGCACCGGCGGGTGCGGCACGTGATGCACGGCGTGGATGGCGACCGGGTCCGCGACCCCGGCCAGCCGCACGATTCCCTTGACCCGCAGCACCCGCTCGCCCCGCAACGACAGCAACGAATCGAGCCACAGCGCCAGCCGCTCCGGCGGGATCGGCGCCTCGTGGCGCAGCACGGTGGCGGCGATGGTCTCGGCATGGCGGAACGTCACATGCGCGGCGGGCGGGGCCGAAACCCAGGCGTCGGGCCGCGCGATCGGACCGAGGTCGAACAGATCGGCGGGGCCGGGCGGGGTTTCCAGGATCGGCGCCACCGGGTTCAGCGCGGCGGCGGCGGCGCGCGCCGGCGCGGGATCGGCGAGATCCGCCTTGGTCAGCACCAGCCGGTCGGCCAGCGCCACCTGGGCCCGCGCCTCCGGCTGGCGGGCAAGCTGGCCCGGCGCATGGACCGCATCCAGGGTGGCGATGATCCCGTCCAGCCGGAACCCCGCGCGCGCGTCCAGGATGGCGTGCGCGACGGGGCCGGGATCGGCGAGGCCGGTGGTCTCGATCGCCACCCGGCGGAAGGGCGGGATGGTGCCGGCGGCGCGGCGTTCGGCCAGCATGTCGAGCGTATCGGCGATGTCGCCGCGCACGGTGCAGCAGACGCAGCCATTGGCCAGCAGCACCGCGTCCTCGATCGCCGGCTCCATCAGCAGGTGATCGAGGCCGACGGCGCCGAACTCGTTGACGATGACGGCGGTATCGGCGAGCTCCGGATGGCGCAGCAGGCGGTTGAGCAGGGTGGTCTTGCCGCTGCCCAGGAACCCGGTGATGATCGTGACAGGCAGCGCGTCGGTGGGCTGGTCGGGCATCGCCTCTCTCCCTCGCGCCACGAACATCATGGAGGTTGCGTCATGGCGCAAGACGAAATCCGCGGCTTCAGGCTGCTCGCGCACGATACGCTGGGCAGCGCGGGCAATATCGGCGAGGGGGTGAGCCTGCAAGTCGCCCCCGACGGGCGGCGCATCCTCTGGATGGCGCATGAATGCGCGCCGAAGAACTACACCGCGGTCGATGTGTCCGACCCGCGCGCGCCGCGGATGATCCTGCAGACCGAGTTGCCGCATCGCAACGTGCGCTCCAACTCGCTCGAGATCTGCGGCCAGATCATGGCGGTGGCCTACCAGACCGGCACGGTGGGGGCGGAGCCGGCCGGGATTGAGCTCCTGGACATCTCGAAGCCCGAGGCGCCGCGCCGGGTGGGATATTTCGATTGTTCCGGTCCTGCCTCGCGCGGGGTGCATCAGCTCTGGTTCGTCGATGGGAAGACCATCCATTTCTCCGGCGGGGCGGCGGATTTCATCCCGCGCAACAAGCTGGACGACCAGTGCTATCGCGCCATCGACGTCTCCGACCCGGCGCGCCCGCGCGAGCTCGGGCGCTGGTGGTACCCGGGCACCCGGGAAGGCGATGACGCGCCGCCGCCGCCGCGGCATCCGAAATTCGATACCGGCTTTCGCGCCCACAACACCAATGTCTATCCGGAGCGGCCGGATCGCGCCTATGTCGGCTATATCGACGGCGGCGCGGTGATCCTGGACATCTCCGACATCGGCCGGCCGAAGCAGGTGGGGGGCTGGAACCCGCATCCGCCGTTTCCCGGCTTCCTCCATACCGCGATGCCGCTGTTCGACCGCGACCTGCTGATCTGTTCCGATGAATGTGTGCGTACCGAGGGCCTCGACTGGCCGAAGCTGGTCTGGGTCCTGGACATGCGGCGGGAGGACAATCTGGTGCCGATCGCGACCTTGCCGCTGCCGCCGGTGGGGGATTACGCGCCGGGCGCGCGCTACGGCGCGCACAACATGCACGAGAACCGGCCGGGGCCTTCGTTCCGCTCCGACCGGCTGATCTTCGGCACCTATTTCGGTGGCGGGCTCAGGGTGCATGACATCACCGACCCGTTCCAGCCGCGCGAGGTGGCCGCCTTCGTTCCCGCCCCGCCCGGCGGGGCCGGCAGCCGGCCGTCGATGATCAACGACGTCTATGTCGATGAGAACCGGGTGGTCTATGCGGTGGATCGGTTCTCAGGCGGGCTCTACGTGCTCGAAATGACCGTATAGCTTCGGCGGAAGGCGCCGCGGGGCAGGCGTTCGCCCTGCCAGAAGGCGCCGAAGCGGGCGGTGAGGAACGCCTCGGGCGCGCTGGCGCCCAGGCGGACCGCTTCGATGCCGGGCGGGGCCGGGGCGTCGTCCAGCAGGACCGCGAGCGGGCCCGCTTCGGTGCGGAAGGCGATGTCGGCGAAGACGTAACCCTCGGGTCCGGGCAGCCAGGCGCGCGGCAGCGGTCGGGGCGCGGACCAGAGCAGGTCCTCGGGCGCGAACAGCCCGTCGAAGCGGGCGAGGCTGGCTTCAATGTCCGCCCGCGCCGCGGCGATCGCCGCCTCCGCCCAGTCGAAGCAGGCGGTGACGAAGCGTTCCCGCTTGCGGGCGTAATCGCCGCACAGGGTGGCGAACCAGGCGCGCGCGGCGGTGACCCGGCCGGCATGGTCGGCCGGCAGCCCGGACAGGACCGAGAGCGGCAGCGGCTCGGTGTTCAGCCGCAACAACGGGCCGGCGGCGGGCACGCCGAGCAGGCGCGGGTCCTCGGGCGCCAGGGTGCGCGGCAGGCGATCCAGGCCATAGAGGATCCGCCCGCTCATTCGGCGGGGGCGATCGTTTGCGGCCGGCGCAGCAGCAGCAACAGCAGCAGCGGCGGGATGACGATGAAGGTCATGGCATAGAAATCGTTATTGTAGGCGATGATCTGCGCCTGCCGATCGATGATCGCGTTCAGCAGCGCCGCGCCATGAGCCCCGGCCGGGTCCAGGAAGCGGGTGACCGCGCCGGCCCCTTGCAGCAGCCGGTCGAACGGGGTGATGCGGGCGGCCATGTCGGCGTGCATCGCCTGCGCGGAGCGTTCCAGGGTGAAGGTGGTGACCGAGATGCCGATCGCCTGGCCCATGTTGCGCCCCAGCGCCTGCAAGGCGGTCCCATCCCCGCGCAGCCGCGCCGGCAGGGTCACGAAGGCCACCACCGTCATCGGGTTGAAGATCAGGCCGATGGCGAAGCCCTGCATCACCAGGGTCAGCATGGTCTGCAACTCGGTCACGTCGGGCGTCCAGCGGCTCATCTGGTGCAGCGCGAAGCCCAGGATGGTGAGCCCCACCGCCATGATCTTGCGGCTGTCGGCGCGCGCGCTGAGCCAGGAGGCGAAGAACATCGCCCCCATGGTGCCGAAGCCGCGCGGGGCCAGCGCGATCCCGGCATCGAACACCGGATAATTCGCAAGGTCCTGCAAGTAGGGGGCGAGCAGCGCCGAGGTGGCCAGCATCACCATCGAGACGAAGAACCCCATGCTGACCGAGGCGATGAAATTGCGGTCGCGAAAGACCGCCGGGTCGAGGAACGGGCGGCGCGCGGTCAGCATATGCACCACGAACAGATAGAACCCCAGCGCCGCCAGCACCGCGTAGGTGATGATCTCGGCCGAGGAGAACCAGTCCAGCAGCTGGCCGCGATCCAGCATCATCTGCAACGCCCCCACGCCGAGGGCCAGCACCGCGAAGCCCCACCAGTCGAACCGCATCTCCCGCTTCGGCTCGGTGGCGGGCAGGAACAGCGCCAGGCCGGCGATGGCCAGGATGCCGAACGGCAGGTTGACGTAGAAGACGTAGCGCCAGTTGTACATGTAGGTCAGGTAGCCGCCGAGGGTGGGCCCCATGATCGGCCCCAGCATCACCCCCGAGGAGAAGATGGCCATCGCATAGGCCCGCTTCTGGAACGGGTAGATGTCCAGCATGGTGGCCTGCGACAGCGGCACCAGCGCCGCCCCGCACATGCCCTGCCCCAGGCGGAACATCACCATCTGCGTCAGGCTGTCGGCGGCGCCGCAAAGCATGGAGAACAGGGTGAAGCCGGCGAGGCACAGGATGAACAGGCGCTTGCGACCGAACCGGACGGCGAGCCAGCCGACCGGGGCGGTCATGATGGCGGCGGCGATGACGTAGGAGGTCAGCACCCAGGTGATCTCGTCCTGGGTGGCGGACAGGCTGCCCTGCATATAGGGCAGGGCGACATTGGCGATGGCGGCGTCCAGCACCTGCATCAGCGTGGCCATCATGGCGCAGCCGGTGATGATGGCGCGATGGGGCACATGGGTGAGGTCGGTGCCGGACATGGATGGAGTGTGGCCGTTTCATGGCAGGGGGGGAAGGGTCGCACCGATGACGTGTCCGCGCCCAGGGTGATAGAACCCGCCGATGCACCCCATCGCCTCCATGACCGGTTTCGCCCGCGCCGAGGGGACCCTCGATGGTCTCGGCTGGGTCTGGGAACTCCGCTCGGTGAACGGGCGCGGGCTCGACCTCAGGCTGCGCCTGCCCGGCGGGTGGGACCAGCTCGAACCCGCGCTGCGCGACGCCGCCGGCAAGCTTCTGCGGCGCGGCAACGTCAACGCCACCCTCACCCTCAAGCGCGAGTCGGAGGCCGAGGCCGCGCCCGATCCGGCGGCGCTCGAACGGGTTCTGGCCCTGGCCCTGGCGCTCGCCGGGCGCATTCCGGGCGCGCCGCCGCCGCGCGCCGAGGGCCTGCTCGCCCTGCCTGGCGTGCTGCGCGCCGCCACCGCCGAGACCGCCCCCACCGAACCCGTGCTGGCGGCGCTGCGCCAGGGTTTCGAGCGCGCCCTGGCAGCCCTCGACGCCGCCCGCCGCGCCGAGGGGGCGCGGCTGGCCACGGTGCTGCGCGCCCTGCTCGACGAGATCGCCGCCCTGCGCGACGCCGCGGTCGCCGAGGCCGCCGACCAGCCCGCCCGCCAGCGGGCGCGGATGCTCGAGACCGTCGCCGGCCTGCTCGCCGAGACCCCGTCGCTGCCGGAGGAGCGGATCGCCCAGGAGGTGGCCCTGCTCGCCGCGCGCTCGGATGTGCGCGAGGAGCTCGACCGGCTGGCGAGCCATCTCGACGCCGCCCGGGCCCTGCTGGCCGAGGGCGCCGCGGTCGGGCGGCGCTTCGACTTCCTGGTCCAGGAGTTCAACCGCGAGGCCAATACGCTCTGCTCGAAATCCGCCTCCGCGGCGTTGACCGCGACCGGGCTGCGGCTGAAGGCGGCGATCGAGCAGCTGCGCGAGCAAGTGCAGAACATCGAATGACCGCGCCAGGACATGCCGGGCTGGCGCGCCGCGGGCTGTGCCTCGTGCTGGCCGCGCCCTCGGGGGCCGGCAAGACCACCATCGCCCGCCGGCTGCTGGCGGCCACGCCGGGGCTCGCGCTCTCGGTCAGCGTCACCACCCGCGCCCCGCGCCCGGGCGAACGCGACGGCACCGACTATCATTTCCGCGACCAGGCGGCGTTCGACGCGCTGGTGGCGGCGGGCGGGATGCTGGAATGGGCGCGGGTGCTGGGCCGCGACTGCTACGGCACCCCGCGCGCGCCGGTGGAGGCGGCGCTGGCGGCGGGGCGGGACATGCTGTTCGACATCGACTGGCAGGGCCATCGCAGCCTGCGCGCCGCGCTGCCCGGCGACGTGGTGGGGGTGTTCGTGCTGCCGCCCTCGCGCGATGCGCTGGCGGCGCGGCTGGCCGGCCGGGGCGGCGACAGCGCGCCCGAGATCGCGCGGCGGATGGCGCGCGCGGCGAGCGAACTCGCCCATGCCGGGGAGTTCGACCACGTGATCGTCAACGACGATCTGGACGCGGCGGTGGCGGCGGTGGCTTCGGTGCTGCACGCGGCCCGCAGCGCCACCGCGCGGGCGGTGGGGCTGGCGCCGTTCCTGGCCACACTCGCCGCCTTCCCGCCATGACCCCGCTGCCCCCGCTGCCGGTCGAGCGGCTGCTGGACGATGCCGGCACGGTGGTCTTCGCCCTGTCCGGCGCGGTGCTGGGCCGGCGACGGGGGATGGACCTGTTCGGCGTGCTGGTGCTGGCGGTGGTGACCGCGGTCTCGGGCGGGATTCTGCGCGACCTGCTGATCGGGGCGGTGCCGCCCGAGGCGGTGGCGGGCTGGCACATGGTGGCGCTGGCGATCGCCGCCGGGCTGGCCGGGGCCCTGTTCCCGGGCGTGTTCACCCGGCTGCGCTATCCGGTGCGGGCGCTGGACGCCGTGGGGCTCGGCGTGTTCGCCGCCGCCGGGGCGCAGAAGGCGCTGGGCTGGGGGATCAATCCGCCGATGGCGGCGATGCTGGGCATGGTCACCGGCATCGGCGGCGGGGTGGTGCGCGACGTGCTCTCGGCGCAGGTGCCGGCGGTCCTGCGGTCGGAGATCTATGCCCTGGCGGCGCTGCTGGCCGCTTCGGTGGTGGTGGCCGGCGACGCGGCCGGGCTGGCGCCGGCGCTGACCAACGCCACCGGCGCGGCGTTGTGCTTCTTCCTGCGCATGATGGCGATCTATCGCGGCTGGAACCTGCCGGTGCCGCGGCGCGGACCGCCACCGGCCGGGGGCGAATAGCCACTGGCGCAGCCGCGGATTTGATCGACCCCTGGCGCAGCCGCGGATTAGATCGACCCCTGGCGCAGCCGCGGATTAGATCGACCCCTGGCGCAGCCGCGCCGGCGCCGATACGCTTTCGCGGCAACAACACGGGAAACGTCCATGCCCGACGACCGGCCGCTGCCCCAGGATCCGGTCTGGCAGCCCGAGCTCGACGAACTCGCCGCCCGCGAGGCGCTGGCGCGGGAAATGGGCGGCGCCGAGCGGGTCGCCCGCCAGCACGCCGGCGGAAGGCTGACCGTGCGCGAGCGCATCGACGCCCTGCTGGACCCCGGCAGCTTCCACGAGATCGGTGCCATCGCCGGCAAGGCCGAATACGATGCCGATCAGCGCATCGCCCGCTTCAGCCCCGCCAACTGCGTGTTCGGCCGTGGCCGCATCGACGATCGCCCGGTGATGGTCGCGGGCGACGATTTCACCTTGCGCGGCGGGTCGGCCGATGCCTCGATCAAGGGCAAGCCGAAAATGTCCGAACAGATGGCGGTGCGCTTCCGCCTGCCGCTGATCCGGCTGATCGAAGGCTCGGGCGGCGGCGGTTCGGTCAGGACGATCGAGACCACCGGGCGGGCCAACCTGCCGGGCGGTCTGTCGGACGGCTCCTCCTTCGAGCTCTGCGTCGAAAGCCTGGCCACCGTGCCGGTGGTGGCGCTGGGGCTGGGGTCGGTGGCCGGGCTCGGCGCGGCCCGGCTGGCGGCCAGCCATTATTCGGTGATGGTCAAGGAGATCTCGGCGGTGTTCGTGGCCGGCCCGCCGGTGGTGGAGCGCCTGGGCGAGCCGCGTACCAAGCAGGAGCTGGGCGGCTGGGAGATCCAGACCGGCTGCGGCGCGGTCGATCACGCGGTGGCGACCGAGGCGGAGGCGTTCGCCGCCGCCCGGCGCTTCCTGTCCTACCTGCCGAGCTCGATCCACGAGCTGCCGCCGCGGGTGCGCGGGTGGGATCCGGCCGACCGGCGCGACCCGGCGCTGGCCTCGGCGGTGCCGCGCGACAAGCGCCAGCCCTATCACATGCGCCGGATCATCGAGCGGGTGGTGGATCGCGAGAGTTTCTTCGAGCTCGGCACCCGGTTCGGCCGGCCGATCATCACCGGGCTGGCGCGGCTGGACGGCTGGCCGGTGGCGCTGCTGGCGGGCGACCCGCTCTATGGCGGCGGCGCCTGGACCGCCGATGCCTGCCAGAAGATCATCCGCTTCGTCGATCTGGCCGAGACCTTCCACCTGCCGGTGGTGCATCTGGTGGATTGCCCGGGCTTCCAGGTGGGGCTGGCGGCGGAAAGCTCGGCGGTGATCCGCTGGGGGGTGCGGGCGCTGACCGCGATCGACCAGACCACCATCCCCTGGTGCAGCGTCATCATCCGCAACGTCTATGGCGTGGGCGGGCTCGGCCACCAGCCGGGCGGGCGGGTGGCGCTGCGCTACGCCTGGCCCTCGGCCAGCTGGGGCTCGTTGCCGCTGGAGGGGGGCGTGGAGGCGGCGTATCGGGCCGAGCTCGACGCCGCGGCGGACCCGGCGGCGAAGCTCGCCGAGATCGAGGCGCGGCTCAATGCGCTGCGCTCGCCGTTCCGCTCGGCCGAGGCGTTCTGGGTGGAGGAGATGATCGACCCGCGGGAGACCAGGCCGCTGCTCTGCGCGTTCGCCAACC
Organism: Pseudomonadota bacterium; assembly: GCA_021807785.1. Taxonomy (GTDB): domain Bacteria; phylum Pseudomonadota; class Alphaproteobacteria; order Acetobacterales; family Acetobacteraceae; genus JAJZVS01. The sequence continues at coordinate 277 of JAKBCO010000136.1, read as the reverse complement.
TGGCCGCGCCGCTGCGGACCCCGGGGCCGAGCCGGTTCGGGATGCGGCCGTAATATCCGCTCCCCCCCACAGGGGTCGAGATCGGGCGTGTCTCGCGCCGGCAGGACATGCCCCCGTCATGGCCGGGCTTGACCCGGCCATCCACCCCTCCGACGCGCCCGCCAGGAAAATCCCCGTCCCTCCCGATTCCCATCTTGACATACACCCTAACATGTTCTACTTTCCCCCCATCAACAACCCAGGACCCGCCCACCCCGCCATGCCGCCCCGCCCCGTC
>JAKBCO010000135.1 GCA_021807785.1 Pseudomonadota bacterium | reverse complement strand
CCCTCGAGCCGGGTGTCATGCGTCATATGGCGGGCAATGCGCGGCCGATCGGCGCGCCGCCGCTCGCGGGGAAACATTTCGGCACGATCGGCATTCTGGGCACCCCCGATCACGTCCCGTCACGGGGGCGCCTCTCCAGCCCGGTTCCGGGCGCCGATGTCGCCCGAACCGTGGTCCTGTCTTCCGTTACGTCGGAGACTTGCCACGACAACACCGGGGTGTGCTGGAGGCTTGGCGGAGAGGGTGGGATTCGAACCCACGGTACGCATACACGTACAACGGTTTTCGAGACCGTCCCGATCGACCACTCCGGCACCTCTCCCGCGCCCCGCATATAGAACCCCCCTCCCCCCCGCGCAATCGCCCGGCCCATCTGCTACGCTGCCCCGCCGCCGAAGGTTCCGCCCCATTCCCCCCGCCGCCCCCCCCTCGCTCGCCGCCGGCCACGCGCGCGCCGTCCTGCTCACCCCGGATGGCGAGTTCCGCGCCCTCAAACCGGACGCCGTCGCCGCCGCGCTCGCCACCCCGCCGCTGCTGATCCACGCCCCGGCCAGCTTCCGCCGCCTCGGCCTGCCGCCCCGCCCCGCGCTCGACCTGCTCGAACTCTTCGCCTTCGTCCTGCCGGCGCGTCCGGCCGCCCCCACCGCCCGCGGTCTCGCCCTCGCGCTCGACCTCGATCCCCCCGCCCCGGGCCTGGAAGCCGAGGCCGCGTTCCTGCCGGACCTCGCCGCCGTGCTGCTCGGCCGGCTGCACGCCGCCCGCGTCCTGCCCGCCAACCGCCACGCCGCGGCACTCGCCGCCGCCATGGGCCGCGCCGGCTGGCCCTGGGCACCGGTGGTCCTGGCCGCCCTGGGTGAGCCGGCCGCCACCCCGTCGCGGGAGGCGGCGCAGATCTGGAAGCAGCTGCCGGAATGGGAGGAGACCGCCCCGCCGCCGCCACCCTCGTCGCATCCGGTTTCGGAAGCCGAGGCGCGGGCCCGGCTCGCCGAACTCCTTGGCCCGGAGGCCGAGCACCGGCCAGGCCAGGCCGATTACGCCGGCGCCGCCGCCGCCGCCTTCGCCGCCAGCGAAACCCGCGGCGACCCGCATCTGGTGCTGGCCGAGGCCGGCACCGGCACCGGCAAGACCCTGGGCTACATCGCGCCCGCCAGCCTGTGGGCGCAGAAGAACCACGGCGCGGTCTGGATCTCCACCTTCACCCGCCACCTGCAACGCCAGATCGATGCCGAGCTGGCCCGGCTCTGCCCCGACCCGGCGGAGCGGCGCCGGCGCGTGGTGGTGCGCAAGGGGCGGGAGAACTACCTCTGCCTGCTCAACCTGGAAGATGCGGTCAATGCCGCCTCGGGCGGTCTCACACCCGGGCTGCCGGCGCCACTCGGGCTGGTGCTGCGCTGGGCGGCGGCGAGCGCCGACGGCGACATCATGGGCGGCGACCTGCCCGGCTGGTTCGCCGAGCTGCACGGTCCCGGCCTGCTTGCCGGCCTCGCCGACCGGCGCGGGGAGTGCATCCACGCCGCCTGCCCGCACTGGAAGCGCTGCTTCATCGAGCATGGCATCCGCCGCGCTCGCGCCGCCGAGCTGGTGGTGGCCAACCACGCGCTGGTGATGACCCAGGCCGCCTGGGGCGGGCTCGACGATGCCACCGTGCCCTCGCGCTACGTCTTCGACGAGGGGCACCATCTCTTCGACGCCGCCGATGCCGCCTTCGCCGCCACCCTGTCGGGGGCCGAGACCGCCGAGCTCCGCCGCTGGCTCCTGGGCGCGGAGGGCGGGCGGTCGCGCGCCCGCGGGCTGCGCCGGCGCATCGAGGACCTGCTGGGCGCCGACCGCCGGCTGGAAACCCTGCTGGGGGCCGCATTGCAGGCCGCCCGCGCGCTGCCCGCCGCCGGCTGGTCGGCGCGGCTCGCGGAGGACGTGCCGGAGCAGGCCGTCCTGGACGCCGAGGAGACCGGCCTCGCCAACCCCACCGAGGCGGTGCTGCGCCTGCTGCGCCGCCAGGTGCTGGCCCGCGTCGGCGCCGAGGCCGAGGGCGCCGGTTTCGCCCTGGAAGCGGATCTGTTCCCGCCGATCGAAGGGTTGCCCGCGGCCTGCGACCGTCTGTCCCGCGCGCTGGCGCGGTTGGCCGAGCCGCTGGCGCGGCTGCGGGAGGGGCTGCTGGCGCGGCTGGACGCCGAGGCCGAGGAGATCGACAGCGCCACCCGGCTGCGCATCGAAGCCACCGCGCGCTCTCTGCAACGGCGCGCGCTCGATCCGCTGGCAGCATGGCAGGCGATGCTGCTTCTGCCCGGGCAGGCCGCCATCGAACCCGGCCAGCGACCGCAGCATGTGCTGTTCCTGCGCCTCGAACGCCGCGCCGGGGCGCAGGCCGGCGATGTCGGGCTGCACCGGCACTGGCTGGACCCGACAGTGCCGTTCGTCACCACCCTGGCCGCGCCGGCGCATGGGGTGCTGGTGACCTCGGCGACCTTGCGCGACACCGGGGCGGCCGATCCGGAGGCCGCCTGGGCGGCGGCGGAGGCGCGGGTGGGGGCGGTGCATCTGCCCTCGCCGGCGCTGCGCGCCGCGCTGGCGAGCCCGTTCGACTACGCGAGCCAGACCCGCGCCTTCGTGGTCACCGACGTCGCCACCGACATCACCGCCCTGGCGGCGGCCTATCGGGCGCTGTTCCTGGCCGCCGGCGGGGGCGGGCTCGGGCTGTTCACCGCCATCGGCCGGCTGATCGCGGTGGCACGGCGCATCGCCCCGGCGCTGGAGGAGGCCGGCATCCCGCTGCTGGCCCAGCATGTGGACGCGATGGACAACGCCACCCTGGTCGATGTCTTCCGCACCGAGGAGCACAGCTGCCTGCTGGGCACGGACGCCATGCGCGATGGCGTCGATGTGCCCGGCCGCGCGCTGCGGCTGGTGGTGTTCGAGAAAGTCCCCTGGCCGCGCCCCGACATCCTGCATCGGGAGCGGCGGGTGCATCTGTCGGGGGCCGACCCGCGGGGGTTCGACGACCGGCAGGCCCGGCTGCGGCTCCGCCAGGCCTTCGGCCGGCTGATCCGCCGCGCCGGCGATCGTGGGGTGTTCGTGCTGCTGGACCGGCGCACGCCGGAACGGCTGCTCTCCGCCTTCCCGGCCGGGGTGGCGGTGCGCCGGGTGGGGCTGGCGGAGGCGGTGGCGGCGACGCGGGGGTTTCTGGCGACGGACTGATATGGCCGGCCTCTTCGGCCGACCCTATCGCGCGCAGGGCTGGCGTGGCGGCTGCGCGCGAAATCAGGACCAGACCGGCGGTCAGTCCGCCACCGCCTCGGCCAGCCAGGTGGTGAGCACGGTGGTGGCGTCGAGGAAATCCTCGATCTCCATCGCTTCCTCCGGGTTGTGGCTGCCGTTGGCGTTGCGCACGAAGATCATGCCCATCTTCACCCCGGCGGCGGCGAAGGCGGCGGCGTCATGGGAGGCCGGGCTGCCGAGCGCCAGCACCGGGATCTCCTGCGCCGCGGCGGCGCGTTCGAGCGCGGCGCGCAAGGCCGGGTCCACCACCCCCACCTCGGCGGAGGCGCGGGCGCCGAGGTCGATCTCCACCCCGCGTTCGGCGGCGATATCGGCGGCGAGCGCGCGGAAGGCGGCTTCCAGCCCCGCCACCGTGTCGGGCGTGTAGGCGCGCAGGTCCAGGCTGAGTTCGAACGCGCCCGGCACGATGGTCAGCCCATGCTGGGCGGGGTCGGTGTGGAAGCGGCCGATGGTGGCGGCCATCGGGATGCCGCGCGCCTCGTGATCGCGCCAGAGCCGCTCCACCCCCAGCGCCAGCGCCGCCCCGGCCAGGGCCGCGTCGCGGCGGAACCGGCGCGGCAGGCCGACATGGTCGTTGCGACCGGTGATGCGGATGCGCGGGAAGCGGACATTGCCGGGAATGCCGGTGGCGATGCCGACCGCGCGCCCGGCCTCGATCAGCGAGGGCGCCTGCTCGATATGCAGCTCCAGATAGGCGGCGATGCCGGCGGGATCGAGCGCGCGGACGCCGGCGGCCAGCGCGGCCGGATCGCCACCGCATTCGGCGATGTGTTCGCCGAGCGGGCGGCCGGTATCGACCCGCCGTGCCGCCAGCGCGCCGTCGGGCAGGCTGCCCAGCGCGGCCCGGCTGCCGATATAGGAGACCTGGAACCACACGCTCTCCTCGGCGCGGATGCCCATCACCGTCACGTCGCGCGCCGGCGTGAGGCCGAGGCCGCGCAGCGCCGCCACCGCGACCAGCCCCGCGACCACCCCGGCGGCGCCGTCGAAATTCCCGCCATGCGGCACCGAATCCAGATGTGAACCGATGACGATGCGCGGGGCGACGCGGTCGCGCCCGTCCCAGCTGGCGTAGAGATTGGCCGCCGCGTCGGTTGCGGGGATCAACCCCAGTGCCGCGGCCTCGGCGGCGATGGTGGCATGGGCGCGCTGCTCGCCGGGTCCGTAGGGATCGCGGGAGACGCCCGGTTCATCGCACCCGTCGGCACGCAGCCGGTCGAACAGGCGGACGGCACGGTCGCGCTGGGCGATGACGGCGGCGCGGAGGGCGGCTGGGGTGGGCATCGGGCGGGTCCTCGGCGCCGCCCGCGTGGGGAGGATCGGCTGGGCGGCTCAGGGCCGCGAGTCTGGCCCGGGATGCGCAACCTCGGCAAGCTCCGACAACTGGGGGAAGCGGGCGCGGCGGATGCGGCGCAGCAGCGTCATGAGCTCGTGCTCGGAGACCCCGTCGCTTGCCATCACCAGCCGGGTCAGCGGGTCGCGCAGGATCTCGCGCGGATGGCAGCGGGCCGGGGTGGGCCGGGGAATTGCCACGGTCGAAATCGCGTTCATCGGGGCCTCCGTCGGGTGCGTGAGGGCCATTCTGACCGGCCAACTGTGGCAGAGACGTGCCCGCGATGTGACGATTTGTCGCCATGTCGGGGTAAACGGATTGATAATCCGTCAGAATCCGGCAAGAGCGGTTTTGCCCCGGTCAGGCGGCCGGGGTCAGATGCTCCTGCAGCCGCGGCATCAGCTCCACCAGGTTGCAGGGGCGGTGCCGGTTGTCCAGCTGGAAGACCAGGATATCGTCCCAGGCATCCTTCACCGCCCCGGTGCTGCCGGGCAGGGCGAACAGATAGGTGCCGCCCGCCACGCCCCCCAGCGCGCGCGACTGCATGGTGGAGGTGCCGATCTTGGCGTAGCTCAGCATCCGGAACAGCTCGCCGAAGCCCTCGATCCGCTTTTCCAGCACCCGGTCGAAGGCTTCCGGCGTGACGTCGCGCCCGGTGATGCCGGTGCCGCCGGTGGTGATGACCACATCGACCGCGGGATCGGCGATCCAGCCGCGCAGCCGGGTTTCGATCGCCCCGACGTCGTCCTTGCTGATCGCGCGATCGGCCACGACGTGCCCGGCCGCGGCGATGCGGTCGGCCAGCGCCTGGCCGGAGGTGTCATTGGCCAGGCTGCGGGTGTCGGAGACGGTCAGCACGGCGATGCGGACCGGCAGGAACGGGCGGGATTCATCGATGCGGGCCATCGGGGCCTCCGGGTCGGCTCAGTTCCATAGCACATTGGCGGGGGACGGCGGCAGGGTGCCGCGCTCCACCTGTGTCACCACCTCGGTCAGCCGCGCATGGGTGGGCGCCGGCACCCCGGCCGCCGCGCCGCGCTCGGCGATGAAGCCGTTCATCAACGTGATCTCGGTACGCCTTCCCTTGGCCATGTCCTGCGCCATCGAGGGGCGCTGGAGGTCGCTGCGCGCCGCGCCGCTGGTGCCGGCCAGCATCAGCCGCTCGACCTCGGCCATCGCCGCGGCGTCGCCGGCATCGGCGCGGTCGAGCAGATCGGGATCGAGCGCGCCCACCTTGCCCACCCGGAATCCGAGCGCCCGGCCGACCCGCACCGATTCGGCGCCGAGCCGGATGCAGACCCGGCGCACCGCGTCATGGCTGTCGCGCGCGTTGCCGCCCATGCCGGTGGCCGCCGAGACGCCGTTGCGCATCCCGTTCACGCAGAGCTTGGTCCAGCGTTCGCCCCAGAGATCGTCGGTGGCGTGGGTTTCATCGACATCGTTCAGCATCGCCGCGATCGCGCGGGCGCGTGGCGTGATGCGCCCGCTCGGCTCGCCCACGTAGAGGCAGGTCTGGCCGGGGCGGCGGGCCATGGTGCGGCGGATATGGGCGGGTTCATAGAGATCGAGCGCGAGCCCGCCGCTCACCACCGTGCCCATGGTGCGGCCCCAGCCGACCAGAGCGGCGATGCGTTCCTCATTGATGCAGTTCTGCAAGGACACCACCACCCCGGAGGCCGCCAGGTACTGCGCGATCATCACCGTGGCCCATTCGGTGTCGTAGGATTTCACGGCGACGAAGGCGATGTCGATGGGCCTTCCCTTGGCCAGGGACTGAAGCTCGGTCAGGTGCAGCGCCGGCACCGCGACGGTGCGGGATTCCGCCGCCGTCATGCCCGACAGCACCATGCCGCCGGCGCGGATCGCCGCGACGTGCTCGGGCCAGGGGTCGATCAAGGTCACGTCATGCCCGGCGGCGGCGAGGCCGCTGCCCACGTAGCCGCCCACCGCACCGGCCCCGATCACCGCGATCCTGGGTTTCATCCGCGTCCCCTCCATTGCTGCAAGCGCAGTCTGCGGGGCGGCGGGCGCGGCGGCAACCGGGGGGTTTTCTTCGCCGCCGGCCGTGCCTATATCTGGCGCGCCGGCTTGCCGGCTATGGTGATAAACGGTGTGTGGAATAAGCGTTGTGGACCCGGGGGCAGTACCCGGCGCCTCCACCATTTCCCCGGCGACGGGTGCATGGGGGCGAAACAGGCTCGACACGCGCGGTAAAGACCCATCTTTTGCCCGGCATGGTTCCGCCGTTATCGGGCCATATCACAAGTGCCAATGACAACATGGCGCTCGCTGTCGCTGCGTAAGCGATAAGCGCGGTCCGGGGGGCACCGGGCAACAGAAGCCCCCCAACCGCAGAAGCCCCCCGATCGCTCCGGCGGGGCTGGCCAGACGCGCACCTCGCGCCTATTTTCCGGCCGATGTCAGACCCGACCCCACCGCAGGTGGAAAGCCTGCTGCCGTATGACGACTGGACCGAGGCGGCGATGCGCCAGGTCATGGTCCGCGCGCTCGCCCATGTCGCCGCCGAGGGGCTTCCCGGCGAGCATCATTTCTACATCACCTTCCGCACCGATCATCCCGGGGTGGTGATTCCGGCGCGGCTGCGCGCGCAATACGAGACCGAAATGACCATCGTGTTGCAGCACCAGTTCTGGGACCTGACGCTGGACGAGGCGGCCGGGCTGCTGTCGGTCGGCCTGTCGTTCGGCGGGGTGCCGACCACGCTGGTGATCCCGCTCGCCGCCATCACCGGGTTTGCCGACCCCCATGTGCGCTTCGGCCTACGGTTCCGCACCGACGAACCCGCCGTGCCGCCGGCGCCGGAGGCCGAGGCGACGCCAGACTCGGAACCGCCGGAAGCCGCGCCGGAACCGGCCTCGCCCGAGCCACAGGTGGTCAGCCTGGACGCGTTCCGCCGCCGCTCCCCCCAGAAATCCTGAGCCGACCCGGAGGCCCCGCGATGAACGCCCCCCTGCCCCGCCCGCCGGGATTTCTCTATTCGCCGATGTTCCCGCTGGCCCCGCGGCCGGTGCCGTGGCAACCGCTCGGGCTTGCCGGGATCAGCCGGATCGCCTGCGAGGGCGCCTCGGTGCTGCGGATCGACCCCGCGGTACTGACCGAGCTCGCCTTCCGCGCCTTCCACGAGGTTTCCCACAAGTTGCGGCCGGGGCATCTGGTGCAGCTGCGGAAGATCCTGGACGACCCGGAAGCCTCCGACAACGACCGCTTCGTGGCGCTCGATCTGCTGAAGAACGCCAATATCGCCGCCGGCGGGGTGCTGCCGATGTGCCAGGACACCGGCACCGCGCTGGTGTTCGGCAAGCAGGGCCAGCGCGTGTGGGTGGCGGGCGATGCCGAGGAAGCGCTCAGCCTGGGCGTGCATCGCACCTACACCGAAACCAATCTGCGCTATTCGCAGATGGCCCCGCTTTCCATGTTCGAGGAAGTGAACACCGGCAACAACCTGCCGGTGCAGTTCGACATCATGGCCGCCCCTGGCGAGGACCACGCCGACGAGCTGCATCTGATGTTCGTCGCCAAGGGCGGCGGTTCGGCCAACAAGAGCTTCCTGTTCCAGGAGACCCGCGCCATCCTGTCGCCGGCGAAGCTGTTGGAATGGCTGGGGGTGAAGCTGCGGACCCTGGGGACTTCGGCCTGCCCGCCCTACCACCTGGCGATCGTGATCGGCGGCACCTCGGCCGAGCTCACGCTGAAGACGGTCAAGCTGGCCTCCACCCGCTGGCTGGACGGGCTGCCGACCGCGGGGTCGCGCGCCGGTCATGCCTTCCGCGACCTGGAGATGGAAGCGAAGGTGCTGGAATTGACGCGTGGATTCGGGATCGGCGCGCAGTTCGGGGGCAAGTATTTCTGCCACGACGTGCGGGTGATCCGCCTGCCCCGGCATGGGGCGTCGTTGCCGGTGGGGATCGGCGTGTCGTGCTCGGCCGATCGGCAGATCCTGGCGAAAGTCACCCCGGACGGCGCGTTCCTGGAAGAGCTCGAGTCCGATCCCGCGAAATACCTGCCGGAGACGACGGACGCGCATCTGGGCGGGGAGGCGGTGCCGATCGACCTCGATCGCCCGATGGCCGAGATCCGGGCGCAGCTGTCGCGCTACCCGGTGAAGACGCGGCTGGCGCTGTCGGGGACCATGGTGGTGGCGCGCGATATCGCGCACGCGAAGCTGAAGGAGCGGCTGGATGCGGGCCAGGGGCTTCCCGATTACATGAAGAACCACCCGGTCTATTACGCCGGGCCGGCGAAAACGCCCGCGGGCATGGCGACCGGCAGCTTCGGGCCGACCACGGCCGGGCGGATGGACAGCTACGTGGCGGAGTTCCAGGCCGCCGGCGGGTCGTTCGTGATGCTGGCGAAGGGCAACCGGTCGAAGGCGGTGCGC
>JAKBCO010000134.1:6904-9036 GCA_021807785.1 Pseudomonadota bacterium | reverse complement strand
AAGCCGCCGAGTTCGCGCGAGAGCGCCACCTGCCCGGCCTCGCGCGCCTGTTGCAGCCGGCGCGGAGTGGCGGCCTCGGTGCGGTCGTCCTGGCCCGGCGCGCCCTCGGCCATCGGCTCAGCCCAGCCCCGGCAGCCGGTCGAAGCCCAGCCGCACCGCGCCGAGCCAGGCCGAGACGATCCCCCCGGCCAGCAGCCCCAGCAGCAGCAGCCCGCCCAGGATCTGCGCCGGCATGGCCAGGAAATAGACTTGCAGCCGGGGAATCAGCCGCGCCACCACCCCGGCCGCCAGCTGCCAGATCACCGAGGCGATCACGAACGGCGCCGCCAGCTGCACCGCGAGGGCGAAGCCGCGCGCGACCGCCGCCGCCGCCAGCCGCGCCCCCGCCGCCGCCGGCAGCCACTGGCCCGGCGGGATCAGCCGGAAACTGCCGGCGAGCGCCGCCACCGGCACCGCCCACAGGCCGGAGGCCAGCAGCGCCACCGTCGCCGCCAGCCCGAACAGCCGGCCGAGGGCGGTGGATTGCGCGCCGAGCCCGGTATCCGGCTCCAGCACGTTGGCCAGGCCCATCATGTAGGCGATCACCTGGCCGGCCATCGGCAGCGCGAGGACCAGCACGCGCGCCAGCCAGCCGAGCCAGAGGCCGGTGGCGGCATCGGCCAGCACCATCGAAGCCGCCGGCAGGACGCCGGGCGGGACGGGCGGGATCAGCGGGCGCAGCGGCGGCAGCAGCAGCAGGGTCAGGCCGAGCGCGAGGCCGGCCCGCAGCATCGGCGGCGGGCCGGCCTCGCCGAGGCCGGGCAGGACCATGACCGCCCCGGCCACCCGCGCCAGCACCAGCGCGAAGGCGAAGGCCCAGCCGGGGGCGGCGGCCAGCAGCGCGGCGTTGGCGGTCACGACGCGCCGAGGGCGACGATCCGCGCGAACAGCAACCGGGCGTAGCCGTCCAGCTCGGCCAGCATGAACGGGCCGAGGAAGAGCAGCGTCGCGGCCAGCGCGATCAGCTTGGGGACGAAGGAGAGCGTCGCCTCGTTGATCTGGGTGACCGCCTGCACCAGCGAGATCACCAGCCCCACCGCCAGCGAGGCGGCGAGCAGCGGGCCGGCCAGCTTCAGCGCCAGGAACAGGGCGCCGGTCAGGATCGCTCCGGTCTCGGCGCTGCCCATCGCGTCAGATCGGCATCTGCATGACGTCCTGATAGGCCTGCACGAAGCGGTCGCGGATGGCGGTGGCGGTCTGCAACGCGAGCTCGGCCTTCGAGACCGCCATCACCACCTGGTTCAGGTCGGCGTGCCCGGCGATGGCGGCGGCGGCCTGGTGGTCGGCCTGCTCGCCATCGGCGATCGCGCCGGCGATGGCGCGGTTCAGGGTGGCGCCGAAATCCGCCCCGCCGGTGCCCAGACCCGGATTGCCGGACGCGGTCTGCCCATAGGCCCGCGCCGCCGCGCCGGGGGTAATGGTGCCGGGGGTAATGGTGATGGTGGGGATGGCGCTCATTTCAGCAGGTCGATGGTGCGGGTCAGCATCGAGCGGGTCGCCTGCATGACCGAGACATTGGCGTCGTAGCTGCGCTCGGCCTCCCGCATGTCCATCATCTCGATGAAGCTGTTGACGTTGGGCAGCTTGACGTAGCCCTGGGCGTCGGCGGCCGGGTTGGAGGGGTCGTAGCGCAGCGGGAAGGCCGAGGGATCGGTGCCGATGCTGCTGACCTCCACCAGCCGGGTGCCGGCTGCCTGGTCCATCCGGTCGGCGAAGGTGACGGTCTTGCGCCGGTACGGGGCGGCGCCGGGCGTGGCGCCGGTGGTGTCCTGGTTGGCGAGGTTCTGGGCCACCACCCTGAGCCGCGTGCCCTGCGCGGACATGCCCGCGGCCGAGATCGCCAGCGCCTTGTCGAGATCCATCCGCCGCCTCCGCTAAGGTCCTGCCCCTGGAACGCGTTCTCGTTTCAGGGACCGGCCGGCCACTGAAAACAAAGAGCTGATGTCCCGACACATGATGACGATGCTTGCCAGTCGGGACATCAGTGTCCTGCCCCTGAAATGCCTTCCCGTTTCAGGGACCAGCAGGCCACTGAAAAACAAAGAGCTGATGTCCCGACACATGATGACGATGCTTGCCAGTCGGGACATCAG
>JAKBCO010000134.1:0-6804 GCA_021807785.1 Pseudomonadota bacterium | reverse complement strand
TTGCCAGTCGGGACATCAGTGTCCTGCCCCTGAAATGCCTTCCCGTTTCAGGGACCAGCAGGCCACTGAAAAACAAAGAGCTGATGTCCCGACACATGATGACGATGCTTGCCAGTCGGGACATCAGCCGTTGCCGTGGCCGAGGGTGAGTTGGAACATCGCCACGTATTTCGCGTAGAGATTGGTCACCAGCTGCTGGTCGGACGCGGTGGCGGCGATGTCCTTGAGCTCGACGTCGAGCGGCACCGCGTTGCCGTCCGGCTGCTGGGCGACGGGGCGGATGCGGGTGCTGCCGGGTGCCGCGGCGCCGTTGCCGGTGAACTGGCGGGGCGAAGACCGGCGCATGGTGCCGTCGGCGCCGGCCAGGGCGGCGGCGAAGGGCGGCAGGTCGCGAGCGATGTAGCCCGGCGTGTCGGTGTTGGCGACGTTCCGGGCCAGCACCGTCTGCCGCTGCGCCAGATAGTCCAGGCGCTGGCCGGCGAGGTTCAGCAAGCCGGGGATGAGCGTGTCCATGCCCCGAGCATGGCCGCGCTTGGTTGAGCTTGGGTTAACGCCGCCTACCCCGTCATCGCCGCCCGCATCGCCGCCACATCCCGCCGCCCGGCGCTGAGGATGTATCCCACGTCCGACCCGCCGGTGAGGTAGCGCATCCCGAGCGACATCAGCCAGGCCTGGAACGGCGTATCCTCCCGCACGCCGCCCACGCCGAAGGCGATCCCCTGCCCGCGCGCCGCCGCCGCGACATGCTCGTAGGCCTCCCGCATCCGCGGATGCTGGTAGTCGCCGGGGATGCCCATTTCGGTGCTGAGATCGGTCGAGCCGATATGCAGCATGTCGATCCCCGGCACCGCGGCGATCGCGGCCGCCTCGGCGACCGCCTCCGGGGTTTCGATCATGGCGATCACCAGGGTTTCGGCGTTCAGCCGGCGGTTGATCTCGGCCTGCGACAGCGCCGCGTAGCCCAGCGCCGGCACGGTGCCGGCCGCCGAGCGGTGCCCGAGCGGGGCGAAGCGGCAGGCGGCGACCATCGCCGCCGCCTCGGCGGCGGATTGCACATGCGGCACCATCACCCCCTGCGCGCCGCAATCCAGCACCCGCGCCGCCGCGTGCGGATCGTGCGAGGTCAGGCGCACGATCGGGGTGACGCCGAGCCCGACCGCGGCCACCGCGATGGCGGCGGCGGATTCCAGATCCGTCGGGTTGTGTTCGAGGTCGATATAGATCGCATCGAAGCCGCAGGCGCGGGCCAGCATCGCCACATTGACCGTGCGCAGCTGGTTCACGCCCATGCACAGCACCAGCTCGCCCGCGGCCAGGCGGCGGCGGGCGGTGTTTTCGAAGCTCATGGGTTCCTCCGTGGTTGGCGCCAGCCTGGACCGCCGGGCTCAGGCGGGCAATCCCGCCACCCAGGCGGCGAAGGGCGCCCACAGCGCGGCCTCGGCGCCGGCGCCGGCCACCATGCCGATATGCCCGGCGGCGGGCGAGATCACCCGCGCCCCGGGCAGCGCGCGGGCCAGGGCCAGCGCGCTTTCGGGCGGCACGATGCGGTCGCGCGCCGGGGCGGCGAGGAAGGCGGGCATCGCCAGCGCCGCCGGGTCCACCGCCAGGCCCGCCACCAGCCACGCCCCGCGCGCCGGGGTGTTGGCGCCGTACCAGCCGGACAGGCACTCCCGCGCCACCGGGGCGGCGAGGGGGATGCCGTCATTCAGCCAGTCCTCCAGCGCCACGAACAGCCGCGCCCGCGCGCCGGCGCCGTCCAGCCGGGCGAAGGCGCGGTATTTCTCGGCCACCCCGAACGGATCCAGCAGGGTGAACAGCAGTTGCAGCGCATCGATCGGCAGCGCGCCATGCAGCGCCAGCGCCGGTTCCAGGAGCGGCGCGAGCTGCGCCAGCGCCTCCGCCGGGGCGGCGCCGGCGGCGTGGAAATCCCAGGGCGTGGCCAGCAGCGCGAGGCCGCGCACCCGGCCCGGCCGCCGCAGCGCCGCGGCCAGCGCCAGCAGCCCGCCCATGCAGTAGCCGGCCAGCACCACCGGGCCGGCCGCTTCCAGCGCGCGTTCCAGCCGCCCGGCGATGTAGTCGGTCAGGGTGAAGCCGCGCTCGGCGGCCTCCGGCCAGCCCCAGTCCAGCAGCAGCGGGCGCATCCCCTGCCCCGCCAGCCAGCGCAGGAACGAGTGGCCCGGCGCCAGATCGAGCACATAGGCGCGGTTGACCAGGCTGGGCACGAACAGCAGCGCCGGGCGGCGATCCCGCCGCGGCGCCGGGGCGCCGTAGTCGAGCAGGCGCGAGGCCCCCTCGGTCCAGATCGCCGGCGGGTCGGGCAGGTCGCGCGCATAAGGGTGGCGGCGATAGGCGGCGATGCCGGCGATCAGGGCGGCGTCCTGGCGCGCGGCCTCGGCCAGCACCGCCCCCGGCAGCGCCGCCTCAGCTTGCGGGTCGGCGCGGAGGGCGGCGGCGAGCGCCTCGAACGCCGGTCCCGCCACCGGCGGGAACACGTCCTTCCACGGCGGCGAGGCGGGATTCGAGGTCAGCGACGCGGCGACGGAGACGTTCGATCTCAGCATCGCCAGGGTCAGGTGCAGCAGCAGCGGGCGTGGGCCGCGCCGGCGCAGCGGGGCCGGGGCGTCTTGCCGGCTGGTCATGCGCGGGGCGCGGGACGGCGCGCAGCATGGCCTCGGCGGCGCCGGCCCAGAGCGCGGCGAGGGCGGCCCAGCTCTCCTGCGCTTCCCGGTCGGCCGCGAGCGCGGTCAGTTCGGACTGCCAGAGCGTGATCCAGTCGCGCGCCAGGGCGGCGGCATCCGGGGCGGCCGGGTCCGGCGGGTCGGTCATGCTGGTGCCCCGGGTCGGGCATCGTCGATCCTGTTCAAAGCGCGCGCCGCCTGTATGCTACCATCGAACACCCTGTCCCGGAGGCAGCATGTCCGAGCCGTCCCGCAGCGACCCCGAGCCGAAGCCGGCCCTGCCCCCGGTGGTGGTGAAGAAATACGCCAACCGGCGGCTCTATAACACGGAAACCTCGACTTACATCACGCTCGACACGCTGGCCGAGATGGTCCGCCAGGGGCGGGACTTCGTGGTTTATGACGCCAAAAGCGGCGAGGACATCACCCGCGGCGTGCTGACCCAGATCATCGTCGAGCAGGAGGGCCGCGGGCAGAACCTGCTGCCCACCGGCTTCCTGCGCCAGCTGATCGGCTTCTATGGCGATCAGATGCAGGGGCTGCTGCCGCGCTACCTGGAGCAGGCGATGAGCGCCTTCGCCGGCCAGCAGGAGCAGGTGCGGGCGGCGATGCAGAAGACCATGGGGTCGATGGGCACGCTGTTCCCGTTCGGCAATGTGGAGGAGATGAGCCGCCAGAACCTGGTGATGATGGAGCGCGCGATGAGCCTGTTCGCGCCGTTCTATCGCCCGCCGGGGGCGGAGACGGCGCCCGAGCCGGCCGCGCCCGCTGCCGCCACGCCCCCCGCCCCGGAGCCGGAGCTCGCGGCGGCGCAGGCCGAGATCGCGCGGCTCAAGCGCGAGCTCGCCGCGCGCAAGGACAAGACCCGGGCGGAATAGCCGGCCGCGTTAGGGAATCGGTAAGCGCGATCTGCGATGCCGACGCGCCGGCCGCGCCGAGCGGGACCGGCGCCCCCTGACCGGAGAGTCCCGATGAAGCCGATCGTTCTTGCGACCATGCTGGTCGCCCTGCCGCTGGCCGCCCAGGCCGCCCATGCGAAGCATTCCCGCGCCCCGGCACTGCCGGACTACGGCACCCTGACCGCGGCGAAATCCGCCTGCGGGGCGAGCCCGGTGGTCTGGCGCGCGCATGACAGCAAGGTCTTCCACCTGGCGAGTTCGCGCTATTTCGGCAAGACCAAGCGTGGCGCCTATGTGTGCGAAAAGGCCGCCGAGGCGAAGGGGCTGCACGCGGCGAAATCCTGACCGCCGCACCGGCCGCCTTTGCATCGGCCGGCGGCGCCCCGGCCCGGGCGCCGCCGGCGTCCGGCCCGACGAGAGACGGGTTTCGCCGGGGCGCTTTCCCGGCCGGGCGCGCGGCTGCCAGGGGTGCCGGCGGTGCGGATTCGGGGAGTCGGCGATCGCTTGGCGCCGAACCAGCGCGCCAGCAACGTGACGCGCAACCGCGTCGTAACCGTGGATCGGCGAGCCTGGTCGGCGCCGCAGCAGGCAGCATCACATACTTTTGTAACCAACTGAGGGCCGAATGGCAGACACACTCGCTAAAATGTGGGAAGAGGCGAAGTCCCTTTTCGAGGAAACGACCGGCAAGAAGAAACCCAGGGAGGGCAAGGGTATCTCGAATGCGTTCGGGGCCTATACCGGACTCTCCGGCTCGCTCGAGAAATTCGACGCGGCCAACGATGCCGCACTGAAGACCGGCACGGTCAAACCGGCCGACCTGAAGGCGGGCCGCAAGCTGGTTGCGGAGATGGACACGCAGCTCAAATCCTTCGTCAAGGCGAAAACCTCCTACACGACCGTACTGAAAAAGACCATCGATACAGAGATCGACAAGCGCTCCGAGACCGAGGTCAAGAGCACCTATGAGCGTGCCCTGAAGTTCCTGGTCAAGTCCCTGGACGCGGTGGGGGAGACCGCGACGTCGCGTCTGGGCGCCGCCCGCCAGCGCTTCGACGAGGCCGAGAAAGATCTCACGACCAAAGAGAAGATGGTGCTGAACTGGGAGAAGAACATCAAGGCGACGATCGCCCGCGCGGCGGCAGCGGCGGGCAAGGTGAAGATGTCGCCCACGGCCGAGACCTATAATGGGATCTTCCCGAAGGCCGCGCGGGATGTGACCATGCAGCTCGTGTTCGCCAAGTCGCTGAAGGGCTTCCTGATCGATCCCGACGCTGTGTTGCAGGCAATGAACCCGTGGGCCAGCCAAGCCGGCAACCCACCCGCCTCGCTGCCGAAGGATGCGTCCAAGGAAGACGTGCTCGGCAACCTCGTCGGCTTCATCAAGGAGCTGAAAAAGGCGCAGCAGCTGGTCGATACGAAGGGCCGCTACGGCTGATCCCCCGCCGGCGGCGCGCCGGGGCGGGCCAGCCAGCCCATGCTCGCCTCCGGTCGGCAATCGACGCTGGGCAGATAAGGCTTCACATCCAGCAACGGCGTGCCGTCGAGGCAATCGAGGGTGCGGACCAGCAGCGTGTCCGCCCCCTCGATCCCTTCCAGCGCCACCACCGCGAGGCCGATCGGGTTCGGCCGCGAGGGGGAGCGGGTGGCGAACACCCCACGCTCCTGGTCCGCGAAATGCGGGGTGAACACCATCCGCGCCGGGCGCGCCTGGTGCAGCCAGTAGAGCAGGATCAGGTGGCTGAAGCCGTCGATGCCGAGCAGACCCGGGACATACGGGGGGTCCAGCCGCACCCGGCAGAGCGGCGGCGGATCGAGCTTGCGGATGTTGCGCGGACATTCGTCGAGCGAGCGGAATGGGGTCGAGATGACCCCGATCGGCTGGAAGCTCATCATCGCCTGATCCATCCCCACCCCTCCCGGTGCGCCGCCGGCAGGGCTAGCATCGGCACCGGGACATGAAAAGGAACCGTCCGATGCCGCACGCCTACCCGCTCGAGACCACCGATCCGGCCAGCGCCGGGCTCGACGCCCACGCCATCGCCGCGCTGGAAGCGCTGATCGCCCGCCACATCGCCGACGGCCGCTACCCCGGGGCGCAGATCGCGTTCGCCCGGCACGGGCGGCTCGCGCATTTCCGTGCCTTCGGCAACGCCCGCACCGAGGCGGCGGTGGAGCCGGCCAGCACCGATACGCTCTTCCTGCTGTTCTCGCAGACCAAGGTCCTGACCTCGGCCACCGTCTGGTCGCTGATCGAGGACGGCGCGCTCTCGCCGATGGACCGGATCGCCGACCACCTGCCGGACTTCGCCGCCCGCGGCAAAGCCGACATCACCCTGCACCAGGTGATGACCCACCAGGGCGGGTTCCCGTCATCGGACGTGAGCCGCGCCAGCTGGGCCGATCACGAAAGGATGCGTGCCGAGGTCTGCGATTTCTCGCTGGACTGGACCCCGGGAACACGGATGCAATACCACGGCCGGGCGGCCCATCTGACCCAGGCGATGGTGATCGAGGCGGTCACCGGGCGCGACTACCGCGAGATGATCCGCGAGCGCATCATCGACCCGCTGGGACTGTCCAACGACGTCTTCGTGGGCGTGCCGGCCGATCAGCAGCACCGCTGCGCCGACACCTACGCCCCGGAACCGCGCGACAACTCGGCCGAGTTCCGCGCCGCCGGCCTGCCCCACTCCGGCGGCTACGCCACGGCGCGCGGAATGGCGGCGTTCTACCAGGCGCTGCTGGGCGGCGGACGGCTGGGACGGGCGCGCATCCTCTCGCCGCGCATGGTGGCATACGGGACGCGAAACCATACCGGGGACGAACCGGACCGGCAGATGGACGGCATCCCGATGCATCGCGGGCTGGGGCCGCATGTGCGGGGGGACAGCGACCGCATCCGCGGCCTCGGGACCATCGGCGGGCCGCGCACGTTCGGCCATGGCGGGGTGGGATCGTCCTATTCCTGGGCCGATCCGGACAGCGGCGTGTCGTTCACCTACCTGACCAACTACGTCCAGCCAGACCCCTGGCACTCGCTGCGGCTGGATCGGGTCAGCAACATCGCCCACGCGGCGGTGGACTGAGGGGGCTGGGAAGGAAGACCAGGGGGACGCTGTCCCCCTGGCCCCCCCTGCCAGGGGACAAGTCCCCTGGACCCCTCGGACTGGGTTCGGAGCGGGTGGGGGTGGGCGCGGGGAGGGCCGCGAATCCAAGTTTAGCTG
>JAKBCO010000133.1 GCA_021807785.1 Pseudomonadota bacterium | reverse complement strand
CTCGGCGCGCGGCTCGCCCTTGGCGGTCAGGAACGCGCCCCGCCAGCGGTCCCAGTTGGCCGTCCGCTCCTCCGCCGTCAGCCCGAGCCAGGCCAGGGCCTCGGCGGCGCGGTCGGCCACCGTGGCAGACCCGCGCGCGGCCACCGTCCGCAGCGCCGGCGCCAGCGCCGGGTCCATGCCCGTCACCGCCTCGGCCAGCACTGCCGCGCGATCGGCTGCGGTGACGCCGAGGGCGCGGCGCTGCGCGGCGGCGAGTGCCGCGAGATCGTGCCCGCTCAGCGCCGTCAGCGCCGAACGGGCGGCGAGCAGCGCCTGCACCAGGGCACGGAACTGCGCGGCGTTGATGAACCCCGCCAGCAGCGCCAGCGCCGCGGCGTCGGCCGGATCGGCGGCGCGGGCGAGGCTTGCCTCGATCGCCTCGGCCAGCGCCTCGGCCTCGTCCTGGTCCTCGATCAGCCGAAAATGCGGCGAGATGCCGGCCTCCAGCGGGAAGCGGCGCAACAGCGACTGGCAGAAGGCGTGGATGGTGCTGATCCGCATCCCGCCCGGCAGGTCCAGCACCGCGGCGAACAGCTGCCGCGCGGTGGCGCGCGCCGCCGCCGAGGCAGGCATGGCGAGCGCGCGCAACTCGGCATCCAGCGCCGAGTCCGCCAGCCCGACCCAGCGTCCCAGCCTTGCTTGCAGGCGCAGCGCCATCTCGGCGGCGGCCGCCTTGGTGAAGGTCAGGCAGAGGATCCGTCCGGGGTCCGCGCCCCCCAGCATCAGCCGCAGCAGCCGGTCGGTCAGCAGCTTGGTTTTGCCGGACCCGGCGGAGGCGGCGACGAAGGCCGAGACCGCCGGGTCGGCGGCCTCGCGCTGATGCGCCGAGGCGCGCGCCGCCGCCCCGGTGGCTATTTCACCCGGCTGATCGCCCATTTCACGTGCTGCGGCCCGTCCGGCGTCCCGCGCAGGACCACCTGCTCGCTGCGCCGCGGCGCCTCGCCGCCCAGGTAGATGCTCTCCTCCACCGCCACCGCGGCGCCATCGGCGCGCAGCCGCCAGCCGCCGCCGCTGGGCAGGCGCAGCAGCACCGCCACCCCATCCTGCTGGGCGCTGGCGGTCACCGCCGGGTGCAGATGGAAACGGATGGTGAAGCCCTGGCCGGTGGGCGCTTCCACCACATCCTCCCCGCGCAGGTCTTCGCCGCTTTCGGCCAAATAGAGGCGGCGCAGATGCACCGCGCCGAACTCGCGGGCGAAGCCGTCGTGGCTGGCTTCCAGCCAATGCGCGCCGTTGGCTTCCTGGCGCTGGGCCTCGACGCGGCCGGGGCGGCGGCCCAGCCCCTCGGGGGCAATCTCGGAGGAGCTGGCATCGCCGAGCGCGAGGGTGGAATGGGCCGCGGTCCGCCGCACCGCGTCGCGCCATTCCGCCCCGCCGGCCGGGAACGCGCCGCAGTTCACGATCAGCCGCTCGCGCCCGACCGACATCTCGAACGAGAGGGTTCCGGCATGGGCGCGCCGGTCCAGCCCCGGCGGCGGCGGGGCGCCGCAATCGGCGATCACCAGGCTGCGCCCGGCGGCGAGGCGATGGAACCCACCATCGGGCAGCTGCGTCTGCGCCCGGCCGACCCGGCCGGCCTGGGTGAGTGTGAGATCGATCACCCCCGGGACCTCTTCCCGCGAGCCGTTGAACAGGGCGAGCCCACCGTCGCCGTGCCGCAGGGTGCGAAGCGCGCCCGAGACCCGTTCGATGGCGCCGGCGAGCGCCGGTGGCGGCGTCGTCTGGGCCGATTGCAGCAGGGCGCGGATCTCGGTCAGGTCCTGCAGCGCGGCGAGCAGGGCGGCCGGGCTGCGCTCGGCTTGGCTGCCGTCGGGCAGGATCTGGCGGGCGAGTTCCTGCGGCAGGAAGCGCTGGGCGCGCAGGAGGAAGCCGCCATGCTCGGGCATCGCGACCGCGGCGGCGAGCAGGCCCTTGAGGGCGGTGAGCGCGCGGGAGTCGATTTCCTCGGTGGGCAGGGCGGCCGAGAGGCCGCGGGCATCGGCCAGCAGCCGCGCCATCATCCGCTGGCGGAAGGCGTCATCGGCCGAGGCGCCGAAGAAATCGTAATGGCCGAGCCAGGCGGCGATGCGCGCGCCGGCGACGTCCGGACGCTGGGCCAGCGGATCGGCCGAGCCGGAGGCGATCCAGTCCGAGATCAGGGCGCGCGCGCGCAGGATCGCTTCCTGGTTACCGAGCGCGCGCAGATCGCGCAGCCAGGTGAAATCATTGGCGGCGACGCGCAGCACCGGCGCCCCGGCCGGATCGGTCCAGCCGCCCGGTTGCAGGGCGCGGACGCCGCCGCTACGGGCGAGGGTTCCCATCAGCAGCTGGGCCCCGCGCGCCGGGTCCCCGGGCCACGGGTCGCGCACCGGCAGCGCGGGGACGTCCGGGACGCCGGCCATACGCAAGCTGGGCAGCCGGGCGAAGGCCCGGCGCGCCGCGCGCCATAGCCGCGTTGGGGGCGCGGTCAATCGGCCGACCCGCCGGGAAAGACCACCGGGGCCGCGGCGCGGCGGGCCGCCTCGGCCTCGGCGCGCAAGGCGGCGATGGCGCGCGCGTAGTCGGGCGCGCCGAAGACCGCGCTGCCGGCAATCAGCGTATCGGCGCCGGCGGCGGCGGCGGGGCCGGCGGTGCCGGGGCCGATGCCGCCATCCACCGCCAGCCGGACCGGCCGGCCGGAGGTGACGATGAGGTCGCGCACCGCCGCGATCTTGGGCAGTTGCGAGGGCAGGAAGGCCTGCCCGCCGAATCCGGGATTGACGGTCATCACCAGCACTGTCTCGACCAGATCGAGCACCCATGCAACGGCTTCGACCGGGGTGGCGGGGTTCAACACCACGCCAGCCGCCTTGCCGAGGCCGCGGATGGTTTGCAGGCTGCGATGCAGATGCGGCGAGGCCTCCGGGTGGACCAGGATCTGGTCGGCCCCGGCAGCGGCGAAGTCGCCCAGGTAGGGATCGGCCGGGGCGATCATCAGGTGGACGTCGAAGGGGAGCCGGCAGCCTGGGCGGAGCGCGCGGGCGATGGCGGGACCGAAGCTGATCGCCGGCACGAAGCGCCCGTCCATCACGTCGAGATGGAGCAGGTCGGCGCCGGCGGCCTCGATGGCGGCGGCTTCCTCGCCGAGGCGGGCGAAATCGGCGGCGAGCAGGCTGGGGGCGATGCGGATCTTTTGCATCGGGGCAGCAAACGGGGAAAGCCGGGACGGCACAAGTGGGATGGCGGTTGCGGCATGGCACCCCGGCGCCGCGGGCGGATTGGCAACCGCGCCCGAACCGGCTTTGTTCGCCGTTGAGACGGACAGGAGACGGACACCGATGCCGATGACCGGCGATGACGGGCGCCGCGACGCCCATGACGGGCAGATGGACGCCGCCCCCGCGGCCAGCGCGGAATGGCCCGACCAGCTCTACGCGCTGCTGAAACGCCACGACATCAGCCAGGTGGCGCTGGTGCCCGACGCCGGCCATTCGCGCCTGATCCGCCGCTGCGAGGCGGATGCGCAGATGCGCGTCGTCTCGCTCACCACCGAGGAGGAGGGGATCGGGCTGCTGCTGGGTGCCTGGCTCGGGGGGAAGAAGGGCGTGCTGCTGATGCAGTCCTCCGGCGTCGGCAACTGCGTCAACATGCTGTCGCTGGCGATCCTGCACCGGACGCCGATGCCGATGCTGGTGACGATGCGCGGCGATTTCGGCGAGTTCAATCCGGCCCAGGTGCCGATGGGCAACGCCACCCAGACGGTGCTGGAGGCGATGGGCACGCTGGTGAAGCGCGCCGACCTGCCCGAGGACGTGGTGCCGACCGCGGATGCGACCATCCGCCTTGCTTTCAACACCTATCGCCCGACCGCGACGCTGATCGGCCAGCGCGTGCTCGGCGCCAAGACTTTCGGGAAATAGAACCATGAGCGGAACGGATGGAATCGAGATCGCCGCCTCCGGCCGGCTGCGCCGGCGCGGCGTGGTGGCGGCGCTGCTGCGCGATCGGGGCGATCTTCTGGTGGTGGCGGGGCTCGGCGCGCCGGCCTGGGACATCACCGCCGCCGGCGACGATGCGCGCAACCTGCCGCTCTGGGGCGGCATGGGTTCGGCGGCGATGATCGGGCTCGGGCTCGCCATCGCCCAGCCGACGCGGCGCGTGCTGGTGATCACCGGCGACGGGGAGATGCTGATGGCCACCGGCGCGCTGGCCACCATCGCGGTGCAGCGGCCGGAGAATCTGTCGATCGTGGTGCTGGACAACGAGCACTACGGGGAGACCGGGATGCAGCCGACCCATACCGGGCGCGGCGTCGATCTGGCCGGCATGGCGGCGGCGGCGGGGTTTTCGCGCGCGCTGAAGGTGAACGCCGCGCAGGAGATCGTGGCGCTGCGGCGCGAGATCCATACCGGTACCGGGCCGGTGTTCGCGGTGGTGAAGATCGACGCCGAGACCCTGCCGCTGGTGCTGCCGCCGCGGGAGGGGGCGTATCTGCAAGCGCGGATGCGGGAGGCGATCCTGGGGCCGGCGGCGCATCTGGCTTGATGCGGGGCGGCGCAGCCCGCCGGCTGCGCCGCTACCGGCGATAGGCGGCAAGATCGAACGGGGCGTATCGCAGCAGGATGGGGGAGAGCGCGGAGAAATCGGGAGCTGCCCGCGATAGCCACAGGATCAGCTGGGTGAAGACGGGCATGATCTCCTTTCCCAGGATGCCCCATCGGCCGTCGCCCGCGTGGGAGGGCGAGGCGGGCGCTCCGGCGCCGGAGCGCAGATTGACGATGCCGCCCTGGTTCAGCACGAACACGGCATCGATCCGCTCGGCATCGGGAATCCGATTTTCATCCGACCATGCCGCAATATTGTCGCGTATCGAGGACAGATCCCTGCGGTCCTCGTAGGCGAATGCCAGGAACGGGCGCCGCCACAGGAAATAGTCCCAATCCTCGGCCTCCAGACTGTGCGATTGCAGGTCCCGGCTGTCGATCTTCGCCGTGAGCCGCTTGAAGTGGCGAGCCTTTTCCACGCAATCGGCGACTTCCGCCCGGTTCAGCGACGTCTTGACCTCGGCGGCGGCCAGCACGCCTTCGATATAGACCAGCCCGGGCCGTTCATCGTGGAGAAAGGCCGGGTGGAAGCGGTTCAGGAAGACGAGGTCGATTTCCCGGGAGATTCGGTTCTCGGTATCGCGCGCCTCGCACCCCTTATGGACGGAGGCGCAACCGATCAGGTGCCGCTGGATTTCATCGCCGAGCGCGTCGGCGAGCGCGTTTCCCCGAATGCCATGATGTTTCGTCCGGCCGCGCGCGCGGCGCAAGGCCGCGGCCAATCGCGAATCGACCTCGGAGAGCCGCTCGTTGACGAACGACATCGCGCAGGGTCAGTGGGCCATGGCCATGGGTGGGGCGCGCGCGATGACGCTCAGTCGCACGGGCTCGTTGGAATGGCGTTTGAATGTCTCGAACGCCTCGGCGAGACGATCGAAATCCTTCCACTGGAACCATTGCCGGCGGATGGCGCCGAGCGGATTGGCGTTCTGCGCATTCAGATAGCGGAGATAGAGATCGCCCGTGGCTTCGGAAGTCTTGTTCCAGAACTCGGGAGCCCTGTCATACGCCTCGTGTGGCGGGGTGCTGGTCCGGATAGCGAACAGATCCTGGAGATGCTCCTGGGGCACGACCAGATATGAGTACCAGGTCTTGCCCGCAAAAATGATTTCCTCCTCCAGGATCAGGTCATCGAACCTGGAATTGGACCCGAAGACGGCGGTCACGGCGCACTCCTCGCCTGGAGGTTGAGCGCGACAAGTATCTGGCAATTCCACCCGCCGGGCAAGTCCCTAAACCCGGCTGATCCGCTCGGTCCGGCCGCCTTCGCTCCGTGCGGCTGGCCCGCGCGACGCCTACCCCGCGAACGCCCGCCGCAGCGATGCCGCCATCATGTCGATGGCGGTGTCGGCGGCGCGGATCACCTTGCCCATGCTCATGAAGCCGTGGATCTGGTCGGTCAGGTGGATCGCGGTGGTCCGCACGCCCTCGCGTTCCAGCCGCGCGGCGTAGGCGATGCCCTCGTCGCGCAGCGGGTCGGCCGCCGCGGTCAGCACCAGCGCCGGCGCGGTGCCGGCCACCGAGGCGGCGCGGATCGGCGAGGCGCGCCAGTCGGTCAGGTCCGCCGGACCGCGCATGTAGTGATCGATGAACCATTTCATCGTCGCCGAGGTCAGCGGGACCCCCGGCCCCACCGTCTGGGAGGAGACGGTGGTCATGGTCATGTCGGTGGCCGGATAGATCAGCAGCTGGAAGGCCAGCTTCGGCAGGCTGCCGTCGCGGGCCATCAGCGCCATCACCGCGGCCAGGTTGCCGCCCGCCGAATCGCCCCCCACCGCGACCCGCGCGGGGTCGATCCCCAGCGTCGCGGCCTGGCCGATCGCCCAGGCGGTGGCGGCGGCGCAGTCATCGACCGCGGCGGGAAATTTATGCTCGGGCGCCATCCGGTAATCGACCGAGACCACCACGCAGCGCGCCGCGTTGGCGAAGCGCCGGCACACCCCGTCATGCGAGTCGAGCCCGCCCAGCAGCCAGCCGCCGCCATGATAGTAGATCAGCCCGGGCAGCGGACCCGGCGCGCCGTCCGGCCGATAGAGCCGCAGCGGGATCGGCCCGTGCGGGCCGGGGGCCGCGAGGTCGCGCGCTTCGGCCACCGGCTCCGGTTCCGGTTGCAGGACGGCGCGGGATTTCATGTAGGCCTCGCGCGCCTCGGCCGGGGTCAGCTGCTCGAACGGCGGCCGGCCGGCGAGGCGGATCATGTCGAGTACCAGCAGAACGTCGGGGTCGAGCGCGGTCACGTGCGTCTCCTTGCGGCGAGGCGGATCAGGCGGTCCAGTCCAGGATCGCCGCGGCAGTCTCGGCGGGGCGGTCGAGCTCGGCAAGATGGCCGGCGCCGGCGATCACCCGGAACTCGGTTGGCCCGGCGATGCCGGCGCGGAACCGCGCCGCGTAGCTTTGCGGCATGACCCGGTCCTGCTCGCCCCAGAGCAGCAGGGTGGGGGCGGTGATGCGGCCCAGGCGCTTTTCGAGCCGCGTGTTGCCGAGCGGCCAGAAGATGCGCGCCGCCGCCTCGTTGGCGCGGGTTTGCTCGATCGGCCACGCGATCGAGTTCGCCCCTTCAGGCACCGCCTTCATCGCCGTCCAGATCTCGGGATCGGCGCACATCAGCCCCGGCACCGCGTCGGCCCGCTGGGCCCAGGGGTCGGTGGGCGGATCGTCTTCCTCGTAGAGACCGAACGGGGCGATCAGGACGAGGCGGCGGACCGAGCCGGGCCAGATCGCCGCCATCTCGGCGGCCAGCGAGCCCCCGACCGAGGAGCCGGCGAGATCGGCCCCGGCCAACCCCACCCGGTCGAGCGTGGCGCGCACCGCCAGCACCCAGTCCAGGTGCTGATCCAGCACGCTGTGGCCGCGATCCCCGCCTGGAAACCCGGGCAGGGAGGGCACGATCACGGTGCGTCGCGCGGCCAGGGCGTCGAGGAACGGCATCCAGCGTGGCAGCCCGCCGTAGCCGGCGAGAAAGCCGAGTTTCGGCCCCGTTCCCGCGGTCCAGACCCGGGTCGGGAAGCCGTTGATGTCGATGGTGGTGGTCTCAGGCGTGGTCACAGCGGTCTCCGGGCCGGGCGGCTCATTCGGCGGCGAGTTTCGGCATATAGGCCGGGATTTCCGCACGCTCCGTCAGGGCCATCGGCCGCGGCCACCAGCGGTCTTCCCATTCGCCGAACATCCCCTTGAGGTTGGGCATCACCTTCTCGGCAAAGAGCCTCGTGTTGGCGCGGCAGAGCGCCTTGTTCATGTTGCCGAACTGCAACAGGAGCATCAGATGGCCGACATTGAGGCTGCGCGCGACCTCGCGCAGCTGCTCGGTCACCTCGTCGGGCGAGCCGATGATGACGTAGCCGCGATCGACGATCGCATCCATCTCGCGCGCCACCTGCGCGAAGCGCGTGCCGGTGGTCGAACCGATGGCCCCCGCGCCGGCCGCTTGCTGCACCTGGCTCTTGATCCCGGCGACCTGGGTGGCTTCCGAGACATAGCCCGGCGGCGTCGCCCAGCGCGGATCGACATGCAGGCAGCGGCCGTAGAAATACTCGGCAGCCTCCGAGTAAAGATCGTAGGCGTGCTGTCGGCTTTCACCGACGCCGACGAATTGCAGGAAGCCGGCGCGGTAGGGGTTGCGGTCCTTGCCGAGCCGGGCCATTTCGGACCAGAAACCATCCATCAGCGCCTGGCCAGCCTTGTAGCCGTAATAGGACAGGTAGCAATAGACGTAGTCCATCTCGGCGCACCACTGCCAAGTCTCGACCGAGCCGCCGCCCGGTATCCAGATCGGCGGATGCGGGCGCTGCACCGGACGCGGCCAGATGTTGACGTAGCGTTGCTGGTTGTAGCGGCCGTTGAAGGCGAAGGTGTCTTTTTCCTTCCAGGCTCGCATCACCAGATCATGCGCCTCCAGGTAGCGACTGCGCAGCTGGCTGGGGTTGGTGCCGTAGGCGTAGCAAGTGTCCATCGGCGTGCCGACCGGGAAACCGGCGATCAGCCGCCCGCCCGAGATGCAGTCGATCATGGCGAACTCTTCCGCCACCCGGGTCGGCGGGTTGTAGAGCGCCAGCGAATTGCCCATCACGCAGATCGCGGTATCGGTGGTGCGCCGTGCCAGCGAGGAGGCGATCAGGTTGGGCGAGGGCATCAGCCCGTAGCCGTTGGAATGGTGCTCGTTCACGCAGATCGCATCGAACCCGCAATCGGCGGCGTATTCGAGCTCGTCCATGAAGTCGTTATACATGTGATGGGCGCGCCGCGGGTCGAAGAGCTCCGAGTGGATATCGACCCAGACCGAAGGATTGCGCTCCCGGAAATCGTCCGGCAGCTCGGTGTAGGGCATGAGGTGGAACCACATCAGCTTCATGGCGCGCTTCCCTGCTTTGTGGCGTGATCGCTACCGATCAGTAGCACGGGGCACAGGGGCGGCGTCAACCGCCGGCCAGGGCCGCGCTCAGATACCGTCCGGCCAGGGTGAGTTCGGGGCTGGTCCGCCC
>JAKBCO010000132.1 GCA_021807785.1 Pseudomonadota bacterium | reverse complement strand
GCGGGGTAACGGCGGGCGTTGACGCCCGCCGTTACCCCGCTCCCGCCGCGCCCCCCTCCCGCTCCGAACCCAAACTGTGGGTTCCAAGGGCCAGCCCTTGGCGGGGGGTCCAGGGGGGCAGCGCCCTCCTGGCCTTCCTTCACACCCGTGCCCACACCGCGGCGGCTGCCGCCGTTGCGCGTCGCGGGGGGCCGTAGCCGGTCGGTGGGGTGGCGGCTCGGGCGATCAGGGCGATGATCCGGGCCTGGATGGCGAGGGCGTGTTCCAGGCGGCGGCGGTTTTCGCTCGCGGCGGCGGCGAGTGCGCGCAGGGTGGGGCCTTGGTCGGAGGGGGGCGGGCCGTCGCAGGCGGCCAGGGCGGCGGATTTTTCCTCCGCGAAGCAGGCTGCCGCGCCCAGGTCCAGCGCCGCCAGGGCGGCGTTTTCGCGTTCCAGCACGTCCAGCAGGCGGCGCAGCGCGGCCTCGGTGGTCATCGTTTCGCCTCCTGCTCGGCCAGCATGGCGCGGAAGACCGGCGCGGCGAGGCCGAGCCCGCCATGGGCGGCGAGTTCCTTGCCGATCTCCTGCACCAGCATCGGTTGCCAGATTTTCTCGCCATTGCCGCCGCCGAACATGCCGTGCGCGCCGTGCAGGGTCTTGAACATCGGCGCGAGCAGCGCGCCCAGCGCCATGCCCTCGAACGCCTTGGCCGCGTGCCAGAGTTTCGCCGCCTGCGCCGGCGGCAGGTCGGAGGGCGGCGGGCCGGCGGGCGGGACGATCATCGCACCACCAGGTCGGCTTGCAGCGCCCCGGCCGCCTTGATCGCCTGGAGGATGGTGATGAGGTCCCGCGGGCCGATCCCGAGCGCGTTCAGGCTGGCCACCAGCGCGCGCAGGGTGACCGTCCCGCGCACGATGCCGAGTTTGTTGCCGCGATGGTCGTTCACCTGGATGCGGGTGCGCGGCACGGTGGTGGTGGTGCCGCCGGCCAGCGGGCCGGGCTGGCTGACCTCGGGCGTTTCCGTCACCCGCACCGTCAGATTGCCCTGGGCGATGGCGACCGTGCTGATGCGGACATTGGCGCCCATCACCACGGTGCCGGAGGCCTCGTCGATCACCACCACCGCCGGATCGTCGGGGACGATGCGCAGGTCCTCGACGATGGCCAGGGTGCTGATCGGGTTCCGCCCGGCCAGGTTCAGCACCACGGTGCGCGGGTCGGTCACCCGCGCGATCGGGCCCAGGGCGTGGTCGATGGCGGCGCGGATGCGCTCGGCGGTGGTGAGGTCCGGGTTGCGCAGGCTGAGATAGAGGCTGCGCTTGCGATCCAGGTGGAACGGCACTTCCTTTTCCACCGTGGCGCCGTTGGCGATGTGCCCGGCGGTGGGCACGCCGCGGGTGACCGAGGCGGCGGCGCCGGACGCGGCGACCGCGCCGGTGGCCACCGCCCCTTGCGCCACCGCATAGACCTGGCCGTCGGCGCCCAGCAGCGGGGTGACCAGCAGGGTGCCGCCGGTCAGGTCGGTGGCATCGCCGAGCGAGGAGACCGCGACATCGATGCGGTCGCCGTTGCGGGCGAAGGCGGGCAACTCGGCGGTGACCATGACGGCGGCGATGTTCTTGGTTTGCAGCTTGGCTTCCAGGTCGCGGGTGTTGACGCCGAGCCGTTCGAGCATCCCGACCAGGGATTCCTTGGTGAACACCGCGTTGTTGAGGGAATCGCCGGTGTTGTGCAGCCCCACCACCAGCCCGTAGCCGATCAGCTGGTTTTCGCGCACGCCTTCCACGTCGGCGATATCCTTGATCCGCACCTGCGCCAGTGCCGGCATCAGGGTGGCGAGCAGCAGCAGGAGCGCGAGGCAGGGCAGGCGGAGCATCGGCGGGCCTTGGCGGGACGTTAACCATTTGCGGCGAGAACCGCCGTGCCGGGGGCAGGGCAAGTGCCGTGCCAGCGCCGGCGCCTCGGCGCGGGGCCGATTCCCCGGCCGCCCGGCCCGGCAGGAGATGCCGGGCGGCACGCCTCGCCCGGCAGCATGGAACGGAGGCCGCGCATGAGCTCTGTTGCCCCGGTCGGACCCGCCGGCCTCGCCGCCCCGCCGATGCGCGCGGCCCCGCGCGCCGGCGGGTTCGCCCTGCCGCCGGCGGGGCCGGAGGCGGGCGCCGGCGCGACCGCGGAGATCTACCCCGCGGCGATGGCTGGGTTGCTTGCCTTGCAGGAGGGGGTGAGCGGCTACCGCTCCGACCCGGCGGCGCGGCGGGCTGGCCAGGCGCTGCTGGGAACGCTGGGGGCGCTGCAACGCGCGCTGCTGGCGGGGGGCGACGGCGGTGCCGCGTTGGCGGGGATGCGCGTTTTGCTTGGCGAAATGCCACCGGCCGAGGACCCGGCGCTGGTCGCGGTGCTGGCGCCGATCATCCTGCGCTGCCGGGTGGAACTGGCGCGGCGGGGCGCGTGATTACGGGGCGCGGCTGCGAGGGCGCTTTCATGTCAGCGCGTTGAACCTTCATCGGAAGCTATTGGCGCCCGGCAGACCGGCGTCTATAAGCCCGCGCGTTCGGCGACGCGCTGGCGGAACGGCAAGGGCAGGATCGGCAAGATATGATGGTGACGCTCCCTCCGGACTATCGTCCGAGCGACCGCGAAGACTTCATGAACCCCGTCCAGACCGAATATTTCCGCCAGAAGCTGTTGCGTTGGCGCGCCGACCTGCTGAAGGAAGCGAACGGCACCCTGGCCAGCCTGTCCGAAGGCGGCATCCGCGAGGCCGACATCACCGACCGCGCCAGCGTGGAGACCGACCGGGCGTTGGAACTGCGCACCCGCGACCGCGCCCGCAAGCTGATCGCCAAGATCGATCAGGCGCTGGGCCGGATCGAATCCGGCAGTTACGGATTCTGCGAGGATACCGGCGAGCCGATCGGACTGAAGCGGCTGGAGGCGCGCCCGATCGCCACTCTGTCGATCGAGGCGCAGGAGCGGCACGAGCGCATGGAGCGCGCCTACCGCGACGACTGATCCGCGCCGCCGGGCAGGGATTTCTTAACCCGTTCCCGCTACCCCGCGCCGATGCCCTCGGACGCGGCGATCAACCTTCCCCTGGTCCAGTCCTTTCACCCGACCACCTTCCTGGAACGTGGGGTGGCGCTGCCGTTCACCACGCCGGCGCTGGCGAACTCGCGTGGCCGGCCGGGCGAACGCGACGGGTTCGACCTGATCGTGCCCAACCCGTCGGGTGGGCGCGGGGTCTATATCCTCGGCTGGGACGGGGTGCGCCAACTCTGCCGCCCCACCATGCATGACGCGCATCTGGCCGCGCGGCTGGCGGCGCTGCGCGGCATCACCCCGGGCGAGATCCGCCGGGTCGAGCGCGAGCTCCTGGCCGAGGGCCTGGCCGGGCGGGACGGCCAGGTCGCCGCCCGCAGCACCGCCGCCGCCGACCGGCAGGACCGGCTGGTGACCAATTTCCGCCTGCTGCTGGCCCTGGTCCATCAGCTGGACCCCACCGCCACCGCCAATGCGCCGCCGGCCGAGATCGAGCAGCGCGCCCGCCGGAGCCTCGCCAGCATC
Source organism: Pseudomonadota bacterium (assembly GCA_021807785.1). GTDB lineage: Bacteria > Pseudomonadota > Alphaproteobacteria > Acetobacterales > Acetobacteraceae > JAJZVS01. Next base: position 5,546 of record JAKBCO010000132.1, on the reverse strand, counting down.
GCCCCGAAACTCAACCGCACCACCGAGGCGATCGCGGCGGCCCTGGAAGATCTGGCCGGGGTGTTCGCGCCGCTGGGCCTGCCCGAGCAGGCGCCGCCGGCGCGCATCCCGCGACTGCTGGCTGGGCTGCGGCTGGTGCAGCTGGAAACCGCCGACTGGGCCCGCCAGCGGGGCGGGGACGATGGCGGCCAGGCTGCGCTGGTGGCGGCCGGGGCCGACCTTACCCTGACCTGCGCCGCCCAGAGCCTGCGCGAGGTCCAGGGCGCCACCGAGGACATGGTGGGGCTGCTGCGCGGCTGGGGCACCGGACCAGTGGCCATCGCCACGCGGCTCGCGCGCCCGGAATGGCTGCTGGACGGGTGGGAACCGATCATCCTGCTGTGGCGCGGCGCCGCGACCGACCCCGAGCGCATCGCCGCGCTGGCCGAGATGGCGGCGCTGGTCCCGGTGATGCCGCGCGAGGTGGCGAACTGGCTGGGCATGGATGTGGACGTGGAGGCGCTGAGCCGCATTCGCCGCAGCGTGAAGCTGAATCAGGACTGGCGCACCGGCCAGGTCTTCGCGCGGATCGCTCGCAACGAACACATGCGGGCGCTGGCGGCATGAGAGACAGGTCCTCCGTCGGCGGCCGGGTCGATCGCGCGCCGGGTCGGCCGGCATGAGCGGCGCCGCCGAGACCCGTGCCTTGGCGCGCGCCCTGTCGGCGGCCGAGGGGGCGCGGATCGCCCGCGCCGTCGCCCTGGTGGATGCGCTGCCGGAACGGGGGGAGGCGGACGCGCTGATCGCCCCGCTGCGCGGGCGGCTGGCGGCGCTCCGCATCGGCAGGCGGGTGAATTTCGGCCGGTTGCTGTTCCTGCCGCTCGATCCGGTGATCGTGCCGGCGCGGGACTGGCAGCCCGGAAGCGCGCACCTCCCGCGGACCGCGCTGGCGCCGCTGATCGCCGGTGTCCGCGCGGCGCTGGGGCCGGCGGCGGTGCCGCTCTGCCAGGCGCTGGCCGAATGCCCCGATGCCGGCACCGCCGGCGCGCGGCTGGGCCCGGCCCTGTGGTCGCAGGCGGTGGCGCCGCTGCGGGCGATGGCCGCGTCCGGCGTGCCGGGGTGGGAGGCGACCGGTCTGCCCGCCGCCGCCGCCGCGCCGCTGACCCACGGGGTGGCGATGGTGCTGGAGGCCTGGCCCGGGCTCGGCCCGCTGGCCGCCAACGCCGATCGCCGGGTCCTGGCCGAGGCGGCGCTGCGCCAGGCGGCCGCGGTGAGCCCGCTGGCGTGGTCGCTGATGGCCGCGGTGGCGCTGGCGCGCGCGCCCGACCCGGTGATGGTGGCGCAGGTTGCCGTGGAGCAGGCGGAGACTTCGGGCCCCGACCTGCATCGGGCCATGGCCCAGGTGCTGGAGGTGACCATCGCCGGGCTGGAACGCGACGCCGCCGCGCCGGCGGCGGAGGCGGCCCTGACGGTGCGTCGTGCCGCCCAGCTGGTGGCGGCGCTGGCCGATCGCGGCGGTCCCGCCCAGCGCGCCGCCTTGGGCGGATTCGCGTTGCGGCTGGACGCCTCCTGCCGCGCGCGGGTGGCGGCGGAGTGCCGCTCCGAGCTGCTGGCGCCGCTGGCGGCGCTGACCGTCCCGGCGTCCCACGCCAGCGTGAACGGGCTCGAGGCGACCGCGCGCGGGCTGCGCGACCTCGCCCAGGAGGCGCGCCGGATCGGCGGTGCGGCGGCCTATGACGCGGCGCTGCGCGACACCGCCGAGCAGGTGCGGAACGCCGCGACCGCCCTGGCTCGCATCGACCGCGCCCGGCTGGTGGAGATCCTGGACGGGCCGGAGGCGGGGATGGCGGTGCTGGCCGCAGCGTGAGGCGGCGGCATCGCCGTCCGGGTCATACCGACCGGATTTATGGCTGACTCTTCCGGCCACAAAGCCGGTCGGTCCGCGCGCCGGGTTGGCGGGCGGCGGCGCGCGAAGCATGACCTGACAACAGCCGGCGTTGACCCATGCTTCATCGGTCAACGCCGGATGGTATCAGTCCAGATCGAACCGGTCGAGCCGCATCACCTTGTCCCAGGCGGCGACGAAATCGGCGACGAATTTCCCCGCCGCGTCCGCCCCCGCGTAGAGCTCCGCCAGCGCGCGCAGTTCCGAATTGGACCCGAACACCAGATCCACCCGCGTCGCGGTCCAGCGCGGCGCGCCGGTGCGGCGGTCGCGCCCCTCGAAGACCCCGTCGGCGCCCGGCAGCGGCGTCCAGACCGTGCCCATGTCCAGCAGGTTGACGAAGAAATCGGTGCTGAGCACGCCGGGGCGGTCCGTCAGCACGCCATGGGCGGCGCCGCCCTGGGTGGCCCCCATCGCCCGCATCCCGCCGATCAGCACCGCCATTTCCGGCGCGGTCAGGGTCAGCAGCTGGGCGCGGTCGATCAGCGCATATTCGGCCTGCCCGGCGAGGTCCGCGGCGGCGTAGTTGCGGAACCCGTCGGCGCGCGGTTCCAGCACCGCGAAGGAGGCGACGTCGGTCTGCTCGGCCGTGGCATCGGTCCGGCCCGGAGCGAACGGGACCGTCACCGGATGCCCGGCCGCCCGCGCCGCCGCTTCCACCCCCGCGCCGCCGGCCAGCACGATCAGGTCCGCGAGCGAGACCCGCTTGCCGTCGCTTTGCCCGGCGTCGAAGGCGTGACGGATCGTTTCGAGCTTCGCCAGCACCGCGGCCAGCTCGGCCGGGTCGTTGACCACCCAGTCCTTCTGCGGCGCCAGCCGGATGCGCGCCCCGTTCGCCCCGCCGCGCTTGTCGGAGCCGCGGAAGCTTGCCGCCGCGCCCCAGGCGGTGCGCGCCAGCTGCGCCACCGAGAGGCCGGAGGCCAGCACCTCGCGCTTCAGCCGGGCGGCATCGGCGGCATCGATCAGCTTGTGATCGACCGCCGGCACCGGGTCCTGCCAGATCGGCGTCTCGGCCGGCACCAGCGGGCCGAGGCAGCGCGCGCGCGGCCCCATGTCGCGGTGGGTCAGCTTGTACCAGGCGCGGGCGAAGGCGTCGGCGAACTGGTCGGGGTTGGCGTGGAAGCGCTTGGAGATCGCCGCGTAGATCGGGTCCACCCGCAGCGAGAGATCGGTGGTGGCCATCATCGGCGCGTGCCGGCGCGCGGGATCGTGCGCGTCGGGCACGGTGCCGGCGCCAGCGCCGTTCGCGGGGGTCCATTGCTGGGCGCCGGCGGGGCTCCGGGTCAGCTCCCATTCGTAGCCGAACAGGGTGTCGAAATAGGAATTGTCCCAGCGGATCGGGGTGGGCGTCCAGGCGCCTTCCAGCCCGCTGCTGATGGTGTCCCCCCCCTTGCCGCTGCCGTAGCTGTTCTGCCAGCCAAGGCCCTGGGCGGCGATGTCGGCGCCCTCCGGCGGCGGGCCGACATAGCGGCTCGGGTCGGCGGCGCCATGGGTCTTGCCGAAGGTATGGCCGCCGGCGATCAGCGCCACCGTCTCCTCGTCATCCATCGCCATGCGCGCGAAGGTCTCGCGGATGTCGCGGGCGGCGGCCAGCGGGTCCGGCATGCCGTTCGGGCCTTCCGGGTTGACGTAGATCAGGCCCATCTGCACCGCGGCCAGCGGGTTATCGAGTTGCCGATCCCCCTGGTAGCGGGCATCGCCGAGCCAGGTGTCCTCGTCGCCCCAGTTCACGTCCTCCTCGGGTTCCCAGGCATCGACGCGCCCGCCGGCGAAGCCGAAGGTTTTGAAGCCCATGGAGTCCAGGGCCACGGTGCCGGCCAGGATCATCAGATCGGCCCAGGAGAGGGCGCGGCCGTATTTGCGCTTGATCGGCCAGAGCAGACGGCGGGCCTTGTCGAGGCTCACATTGTCGGGCCAGGAGTTCAGCGGCGCGAAGCGCTGCTGGCCGGAGCCGGCACCGCCGCGCCCGTCGCCGATGCGGTAGGTGCCGGCGCTGTGCCAGGCCATGCGGATGAAGAACGGGCCGTAATGGCCGTAATCGGCCGGCCACCAGTCCTGCTGATCGGTCATCAGCGCGTGCAGGTCGCGGATGACGGCGTGCAGGTCGAGCGTCTGGAAGGCCTTGGCGTAGTCGAACCCGGGTTCGTTCGGGTTGCTGCGCGCCGAGTGCTGATGCAGCAGCTTGAGATTGAGCCGGTTCGGCCACCAGTCGCGATTGCCGCGCGCCGATGCCGCCGCGTTGGAATGTTGCGCGCCCGCGAACGGGCAGGTGGGGGTGTCAGCCATGGTGCCTCCGGTTCCGGATGACGTGGCGGCGCCCGCGGCGCGATGATGCGCGCGCCGGTTCCTCCCATCCGATGCGGGAAGGCTACGCCGGGACGGTCAAGGGGAGAAGCGAATAATCCTGGCGGTTATGATCGATCGGTTCGATCATTCCGGGGGGCCGGCATAGAGGAACAGGTTCGAGCTGAACGGTCCCAGCGGCAGCCCGGCCGTGCCGATCCGCCGCGCGCGCCCTGGCGGGCAGAGCGCATCCAGCCGGCGGCGCGACATCAGGATCAGGTTCTCCGCCCGTCCCCAGTCCGGCTTGCCCAGCGCCCGGCAGACCGGGGGGAAGAGCCGGTCGGACCAGTGCGCCAGCGGGATCGCGGTGTGGTGCTCCACCGGGAACAACCGGTTGGGCACGGTGACGAAGACGCGCCGGCCGACGCGGAACAGTTCGGCCAGGAAGCTGCGCTGGGCGGCCTCGCCGCCGACATGTTCCAGCACCGCGTTGGAGACGGCGATGTCGAAGGCGCCGTCGGCGAAGGGCAGCTTCGCGCCGGGCGCGATGCGCCGGTAGCGGACGGCGGGGAAGGCGGCCTGGAATGCATGCGCCTCGCCCAGGCCGACGGCGGTGATGGTCTCCGGCCAGGCGTGGCTGCGTTCCAGCATGTTCGCCTCGTCGCGCAGCACGTCGGAGACGCCGACATCGAGGATGCTGGTGCCGGGCCCGGGGGCGCAGAGATCGAGGAACAGCGCGTGCATCCGCCGGCGCGCGTGATGGGCGAGGCGCGCGGCGAGACCGCCGGTTTTCACCACCTCGTAGTAGCGGCCATCCACTTCCGCCGCGGCCATCAGACCCCCAGCCGGTCGAGGCGAATCACGTCCACCGCGGCGCCGGCCGGCAGCGGCGGCGCATGGGGGGCGCGCAGGATCAGCGCGTCGGCCTGGGCCAGCCGGCGCAGCAGCGCCGAATCCTGCACCGTGAAGGGGGTGGCGACGGTCCGCCCGGCGGCGTCGGTGGCGAGGCTGGCGCGCAGGTGGTCGGCGCGCTGGTCGTTGGCCGGCAGCGCCACGCCCAGGATCGTGGCCTCGGTGGGCGGGGCGGCGCCGGGCAGGCCGGACAGCACCGCCAGCGCCGGGCCGAGGAACAGCACCGCGCAGACCAGCGCCGAGACCGGGTTGCCGGGCAGGCCGAGGAACGGCACCCCGCCCTCCGCCATCCGGCCGAAGACCAGCGGCTTGCCCGGGCGCATGGCGATCTTCCAGAAATCCACCCGCAGCCCGCGCGCCGACAGGGCGGAGATCACCAGGTCGTGCTCGCCCACGCTGGCGCCGCCGGTGGTGACCAGCAGGTCCA
>JAKBCO010000131.1 GCA_021807785.1 Pseudomonadota bacterium | reverse complement strand
ATGCGGTCCTTGTCGAGCAGCTTCATCCCCTTCGCCTCCTTGCCGAATTCGGCGAGGCGAAGGCCGAAGCAGTCACGCTCCAGGCGCTGCCAGTTCTGGATGAAGCCCCACAGCTTGCCGACATGCAGGGCGACCCCGCCGCGCACCTCCAGCGGCAGGCTCTTGTGGTCGTGTCCGCTCTCGTCGAGGAACAATAACCACGTCATCGCCCTCACGCCGCCTTGTGCCGCTCCCGCAGGAACTGGAAGAACTCCACCCCCTCCCGCAGCCGCCGCTTCATCATCTGCGGGCTGCGCACCATCTCCCCCACGATGGAGGCGATCTTCGGCGCCCGGAAATAGAACCGCTTATAGAAGGTCTCCACATTGTCGAAAATCTCGGTGTGCGACAGATGCGGGTAGTGCAGCGGCGCGATCTGGATGCCGTGCTCGTCCACCAACTCGGCATGGGCCGCGTCCAGCCAGCCGTTCTTCACCGCCTGGTCGTACAAGAACGTGCCCGGATAGGGCGCGGCCAGCGAGACCTGGATGGTGTGCGGGTTGATCTCGGTCGCGAACCGGATCGTCTCCTCGATCGTCTCCCGCGTCTCCCCGGGCAGGCCCAGGATGAAGGTGCCGTGGATCTTGATCCCCAGCTCGTGGCAGTCCTTGGTGAACTGCTTCGCCACCTCGATCCGCATGCCCTTCTTGATGTTGTGCAGGATCTGCTGGTTGCCGCTCTCGTAGCCCACCAGCAGCAGCCGCAGCCCGTTGTCGCGCAGCACCTTCAGCGTCTCGCGCGGCACATTCGCCTTGGCGTTGCAGGACCAGACCACGCCCATCCGGCCCAGCTCGCGCGCGATCGCCTCGGCCCGCGGCAGGTTGTCGGTGAAGGTGTCGTCGTCGAAGAAGAACTCCCGTACCTGCGGGAAATAGGATTTCGCCAGCCGGATCTCCTCGGCCACGTGCCCCGGCGAGCGGACCCGGTAGCGGTGCCCGCCCACCGTCTGCGGCCATAGGCAGAAGGTGCAGCGGGACTTGCAGCCGCGCCCGGTATAAAGCGAGACATAGGGGTGCATCAGGTAGCCGATGAAATAATCCTCGATGCGCAGGTCGCGCTTATAGACCTCGGTCACGAACGGCAGGCTGTCCATGTCCTCCAGCATCGCGCGGTCCGGATTGTGGACGATGGCGCCGGCGGCGTTGCGCCAGGAGATGCCGTCGATCGCGGCCAGATCCCGCCCCTCCGCCACCTCCTTGATGGTGAAGTCGAACTCGTTGCGGGCGACGAAGTCCACCGGGGCGGCCTGGGCCAGGCTCTCGGCCGGCTGCACCGCCACCTTGGCGCCGACGAAGCCGATGCGGATGCCCGGCACCGCCGCCTTCAGCGCCGCCGCCACCTTCACGTCGGAGGCGAAGGAGGGGGTGGAGGTGTGCATCACGCAGAGCTCGTGCCCGCGCGCGGCCTTCAGCACCGCGTCCAGGCTGATCCCGGCCGGCGGCGCGTCGATCAGCCGGCTGCCCTCCACCAGCGCCGCCGGCTGCGCGAGCCAGGTCGGGTACCAGAACGAGCGGATCTCCCGCCGCGCCTGGTAGCGGGAGCCCGCGCCTCCGTCGAACCCGTCGAACGAAGGCGGATGCAGGAACAGCGTTTTCATCATGGTGGCGGAAAATCCCGAAAGGTCACACGCGACGGGCGGACAGGCGCTGACCGCGCCATTCCACCCGATTGCCGGCAAAGGCGGCAAGCCAGAGCCCGGCCGACATCAGCTCGCGCGCCGGCAGAAGCCAGACCGGCGCCGAGAATGCAAGGGGCAGCCCCAGCGCGCGGTCGATCCCCCGCCCCGCCGCCGCCCGCGCCGCCCAGGCCAGGGCCAGCACACCCCAGGCCCAGCCGGCCCCATCCGCCAGCCCCACCGCCACCATCGCCCAGAACACCCCGTATTGCAGCCCCGAGGCCGCGAACTGCCCCGGAGCCAGGGCCCGGATGGTGCGCGCCCAGCGCAGCTCGTGGCGCCAGAGCGGGCCCAGTCCGGACTCGGCCACGGTGGTTTCGGCCACCGTATCGGCCAGCGCCACGTGCAGTCCCTGCGCGCGGACCAGTTGGCCAAGAATATTGTCATCGGCCAGATGATCCGCAAGGGCTTCGAGCCCGCCGATCCGGTCGAGCGTGGCGCGGCGCAGCACCATGGTCGCCCCCAGGCAGTCCTGCCGGCCGAGGGCGCGGGCGAGCAGCGCGCCGGGCAGGAAGCCGTGGCTGATCGCCTCGGCGCCGAGGCGCTGCACCAGCCGCCCATCGGCCGGCCTTCCGGCATAGAGCGTGGTCACCAGCCCGACCTCGGAAGGTGCCAGGGCGGCCGCCAGCCGGTTCAGCCAGCCGGCCGGGACCACCAGGTCCGAATCGGCGATCGCCAGCACCGCGTGCCGCGCCGAAGGCAGCATGTTGATGAGATTGGCCACTTTCCGATTGGCCCCGTGCGGGCTTGGATCGACCACCAGCCGGATCGCCCGGCCGGGGAACCGCGCCTGCACCCGGCGCACCACGGCGATGGCGGGATCGGCCGGGTCCTGGACGCCGCAGATCACCTCGAAGCGCGGATAGTCCTGCGCGCAGAGGGTGCCGAGCGCGGCCTCGAGACCCGGCTCGTCGCCATGCAGCGGTTTCAGCACGCTCACCGGCGGGCGATGCGCGGGCGCGGGCCGGGGGCGGGCGGCGAATCGGGCCACCGCCCGCCAGCCGGCCAGCGCCTGCCCCGCCCCGGCCGCGGCGGCGAGCGCGGCCAGGACCGCTGCGATCACGCGCCGCCGCTATTCGGGCGCGCGGGCATAGTCGGCGTCGGCGACATGCTCGAACCATTGCGTGGAGCCGCCGTCCGCGGTCTGCTCGGACATCGCCAGATGGGCGAACACCCGGTCGGCGGCGGCGCCGTGCCAGTGCCGCGTGTCGGGCGGGATCACCACCGTGTCGCCCGGATGGAGCGCGCGCACCGGCCCGCCGGCGAACTGCACCCGGCCGATGCCACTCACGCACCAGAGGGTCTGCCCCACCGGGTGGCTGTGCCAGGCGGTGCGCGCGCCGGGCGAGAAGGTCACCAGCGAGGCGCGCAGGCGGGATGGCGCGGTGGGGGCGGTGATCTCGTCGTTGAAGACCGCCCCGGTGAACTGGGCGGGGCTGGCGATGCGGGTGGCGCGGCTGGCGGCGCGGATGACATGGGTCATGGCGGAACTCCCTTTCGGCCGGATGATATCAGCTCTCTGCCAGCAGCTCGGTCCAGCGCGCCGCGGCCTTGAGCCCGCTGCCGGTCAGCACCAGCACCGTCGTCTCGGGCGGGGTGATGGTTCCTTGCGCCAGCAGCACGCCGAGGGCGGCGGCCGGCTGGGCGGCGGTGGGTTCCACGAACATCCCGGCCGCGGCGAGGGATCTCGTGGCCGCCGCGATCGCCGTCTCCGGCAATGCCACCGCCGCGCCGCCGCTTGCGCGCAGGGCGGCGAGGATCTCCGGCAGGCGGACCGGGGCGGCGATCGCGGTGCCCTCGGCGATGGTGGGCGCCACCGGTCCCGGCGGCCGGCCGGCGAAGGCGTCCGCCACCGGGGCGCAGGCGGCGGGCTGGGCGGCGAAGATGCGGGGCAGGCGGGCGATCAGCCCGGCCCGGACCAGCTCGGCGAAGCCGATCGCGCAGCCCAGCACGTTCGACCCGGCGCCGCAGGGCACGATGACGTTGTCGGGGGCCTGCCCGCCGAGGTCCTCGAACAGCTCGTAGGCCAGGGTCTTGGTGCCCTGGAGGAAGAACGGGTGCCAGGCGTGGCTGGCGTAGAAGACGGACTCCGCCCGTGCCTCGGCGGCGGCGGAGGTGTCCTGCCGGCTGCCCGGAATCAGCGCCACCGTCGCGCCATGGGCGCGCATCTGCAGGGTCTTCGCCGCGCTGGTGGACTCTGGGGCGAGGATGGTGGCGGTGATCCCGCCGGCGGCGGCATAGGCGGCGACCGAGGCGCCGCCATTGCCGGAACTGTCCTCGAGAATCTCCCGCACCCCCTGCGCGCGCAGGAGCGAGAGCATCACCGTGGTGCCGCGGTCCTTGAAGCTGCCGGTCGGCATCATCCACTCCGCCTTCACCGCGACCGTTACCCCGCCGAGGCGCAGGGGCAGCAGCGGGGTCGCGCCCTCGCCCAGGGTGATCGGGGCGCGCGGGACGAACGGCAGAGCGGCGCGATAACGCCAGACCCCCCGCGCGCCGGGATCGAAGGCGGCGCGGGGGATGCCGGGCAGGTCGGTCAGCAGCAGCGGCACGCGGCCGGGGCCGCACCAGCGCGGCGGGTCGAGCGGGAAGCGGGCCCCGCCGCGCGGGTCGCGGTAGGCCGGGATCATCCCTTCTTGGCGCCGAGGGTGATGCCCACGAAGGCCGGCTGGCCGTTATGCATGATCCTGAGCGCCACCGCGTTGCCGCCCTTGCGCAGGGCGGCGTCGATCGCCTTGGCCGCCTCCACCGGGTCATGCACTTCGGTGGTGCCGACGCCGACGATCACGTCCCCGGGCGCAATCCCGGCCAGTTGCGCGGGCGAGCCGGGCTTGACCGCGGTCACCAGCGCGCCCGTGGTGCCGGCCGGCAGGTTGAGCTGGCTCGCCATCCCCGGCGACAGCGCCCCGAGCGCGAGGCCCAGCTTGGAGCGCGCATGGGCCGGGGCGAGGTTCGCTGCCATCTGCTTCTGGCTCGGCATCTCGGCCACGGTGACCGAGATGACCATCTTCTTGCCGTGGCGGATGATGGCGAGCTTGGCCGGGGTGTTCGGCTTCACCGCGGCGACGTGATCGGCCAGATCACGGGGGTTCTTGATCGGCGCGCCGTTGACCGCGGTGATGACGTCGCCGGGCAGGATGCCGCCCCGTTGCGCCGGGGTGCCGGGTTCCACCGCGGCGATCAGCGCCCCGTCCTTGTCGGGCAGGCCGAGCGCCTTCGACATCGCCCCCGAGATCGCCTGCGCCTCCACCCCGATATAGCCGCGGGTGACGTGGCCGTACTGGCGCAGATCGTCGGTGATCTTGCGGATCATGTTGGACGGGATCGAGAAGCCGATGCCGACCGACCCGCCGGTGGGCGAGAGGATCGCGGTGTTCATCCCGATCACCTGGCCGTGCTGGGTGAGCAGCGGGCCGCCCGAGTTGCCCTCGTTGATCGGTGCATCGACCTGGATGAACTTGTCATAGGGCCCGTCGCCGATGTTGCGCCCCAGCGCCGAGACGATGCCGGCAGTCACCGTTTCCGACAGGCCGAACGGGTTGCCGATGGCGATCACCCATTCCCCCGGCTCGACCTTGTCCGAATTGCCGAGTTCCAGATAGGGCAGCGGATGATCGACCGAGACCTTGAGCAGGGCGATGTCGGTGCGCGGGTCGGTGCCCACCACCTTCGCCGGCACCGTCTTGCCGTCATCGAAGGTGACGGTGATGCGCTGGGCGCCCTTCACCACGTGGTTGTTGGTGACGATCAGGCCGGATTTGTCGATGATGAAGCCGGAGCCGCGGGCTTCCACCGCCTGCGGATGCGGCTGCATCTGGTTGAACGGGAACTGGTTGAAGGGAAACGGCAGCTGCGGCCCGCCGGGCTGGACCATCGGATGCTGCTGTTTCAGATAGTTGGTCACCGACACCACCGCCGGCTTCACGACCCTGACCAGATGGGTGAAGCTGGGCAGCGGCGCGGCCATCGCCGCCTGCTGGGTGGCGTTGAGCGCATCGATCGGGGTGGCCTTGGCCTGGGGCGGGGCGGCCAGCGCGGGCGCGATCAGGGCCGGCGCGGCGGGGCGCCAGAGCGCCACCGCGCCGCCGCCGAGGGCGCCGCCGGCCAGCAGGAGCGCCGCGAGGCCGGCGCCGCGCCGGCGGCGTGAGGAACGATCGGTGCCGAGTTGCATCAGTCTCTCCTTGCGTGGACGGGTGGGGTGGCGCCGCCGCGCACCCGGGGGGAATGGGCGTCGCGGCTGGCTTCGTCAATGCGGGGGGGAAATGCCCCGGTCCGGATAACCGTTCCACCGGCGGAGCGGTTAAACCGCGCTCATGCGTCGGCGCCGCGGATTGCCCGCCAGATCGCGTCCGGGGTGGCGGGTCCCGCCAGGTCGCGCACCCCGAGCGGGGCCAGCGCGTCCAGCACCGCGTTGACAATGGCGGGATAGACCCCGACCGTCGCCGCCTCGCCGCTGCCCTTCACCCCGAGCGGGTTGGTGGCGCAGGGCGTGGCGGCGAAGCCGAGGTCGAAGGCGGGAAGATCCGCCGCGCGCGGCAGCGCATAGTCCTGGAACGACCCGGTCAGCGGCTGGCCGGCGGGGTCATAGACCGCCGCTTCGCGCAGCGCCTGCCCCGCCCCCTGGGCGATCGCGCCATGCGCCTGACCGGTGGCGAGACGCGGGTTCACCAGCACTCCGTAATCGTCCACCGCCGTATGCCGGTCCAGGGCGACCGCCCCGGTCTCGGGGTCGATCTCCACCTCGACCACATGGCAGCCATTGGGGAAGGTCATCGCCTCGCGGGTGAAGACTTCGTAGGTATCCAGCGCGCCCGCGGCGGCGGCGGCGAGGGCGGCGAGCGCGATCGCGCGGTTGCTGCCGGCGGCGCGGAACCAGCCATCGGCGAAGCCGAGGTCGGAGGCCGGCACCGCCAGCGCCGCCGCCGCCAAGCTCCGGGCCTTGGCGATCACCCGCTCCGCGGCCCGTGCCATCGCGGTGCCCGCCATATAGGTCGCGCGCGAGGAGCCGTGCCCGCCGCCGAGCGGCAGCAGGTCGGTATCGCCCTGGCGGAGCGCGATGGTCTCGGGCGGGACGCCGAGCAGGCTGGCGAGGATCTGCGGGAAGCTGGTCTCATGGCCCTGGCCGATGGCCTGGGTCCCGGTCAGCAGGTCGATGCCGCCGTCGGGCCGGAAGCGGAGCTCCACGTTCTCGCGCGGGGCGCCGCCGGTGGCCTTGATGTGGCAGGCGAGGCCGAGGCCGCGGCGGCGCCCGCGCGCCGCGCTGGCGGCACGGCGGACGGGGAAACCGGCAAGGTCGGCACGGGCGAGGGCGGCCTCGAACACGCCCGGAAAATCGCCGCTGTCCACGGTCTGGCCGAGCGGATTGGTGTAGGGCCCGGGCGGGGTCAGGTTGCGCCGGCGGAGTGCGATTCGGTCGAAGCCGCAGTCGCGGGCGGCGGCATCGATCAGCCGCTCGATGATGGCGTTGGATTCGGCGAAGCCGGGGCCGCGGGTGACGCCGATCGGGGCGGTGTTGGTGTAGGCGGCGCGGATGCGGAGCGCGATGGCGGGGATGGCATAGACCCCGCCCGGCAGGTGGGCGTACTGGAAGGTCTGCACCGCGCCCGACCCGCCGGCCATGAAGGCGCCGAGATTGGCGCGGCTGTCCACCTCGAGGGCGAGGAAATTCCCCGCCGCGTCCAGCGCCAGCGCGGCGTCGGCCACATGATCGCGCGCCTGATGGTCGGCGAGGAACATTTCAGAGCGGGTGGCGATCCATTTCACCGCCCGGCCGGTGCGCCGCGCCGCCCAGGCGCAGAGCGCCTGCTCGGGATAGGGGAAATTCTTGGCGCCGAAGCCGCCGCCGACATCGGGGGCGATCACCCGCAGGGCGAGCGGCGGGCAGCCGAGGGCGGCGGCGGCGGCATCGCGCACCGCGTAGAGGCTCTGGCTGGAGAGATGGAGCGTGGTGCGCCCGTCGGTCGGGTCGTGGACCGCGACCACGCCGCGCGGCTCCATCGGGTTGGTGATGATCCGGTGATTGACGATGCGGAGCCGCACGACATGAGCGGCGGCGGCGAAGGCGCGGGCGACGGCGGCGGCATCGCCGATCTCGGAGGCCAGGGCGAGGTTGCCGGGCGCCTCGGCGGCGAGGCGCGGCGCGCCGGGGGCGAGGGCGGCGTCCGCATCGGTAACGGCGGGCAGCGGCTCCCAGGCAAGGCCGATCCGCTCCGCCGCGTCCTGCGCCTGGGCCAGGGTCTCCGCCAGCACCAGCGCCACCGGCTCGCCCACATAGCGCACCAGGTCGGCGGCCAGCAGCGGCTGCGGGGCGAAGGCGAACGGGGCGCCGGTATGCGGGTTGGCGGGTGCGGTGGGCAGCAGCGGGCCGATGCCGTCGGCGGCGAGGTCGGAAGCGGTCAGGACCGCCGCCACGCCAGGGACGGCGCGGGCGGCCTCGGTCGCGATGCCGAGGAGGCGGGCATGGGGGTGCGGGGAACGCAGCACCACCGCCCGCAGCGCGCCGGGGAAGGGCAGGTCGTCCAGATAGGCGCCGTGGCCGGTGAGGAAGCGCGCGTCCTCCCGCCGGACCGGGCTGGCGCCGAGCGGGGACGCCATCAGCGGAGCGGGAAGCCGAGGGCAGCGAGGGAGTCGCGCATCGTTTCCCGCCCGCGCAGGGCGGCGGCATCGCGCACCCGGTCGATGCATTGCTGGGTCCAGTCGATCGGGCGCATCGCCTGTTCGCGCTGGAACTCGCGCATGGTGGCATTGTAGCCGGCGATCGGGGTGTCGTCCTGGGCCGGGCGGTAGGTTTCGTGGTGCAGCACCACCTCGCGCGGCAGGCGGGGCTTCACCTCCTCGCCGGCGGCGCGGTCGGGCCAGCCGATCGCCATGCCGAAGGCGGCGAAGACGCGCGGCGGCAGGGCGAGTTCGCCGGCGACCTCGAGCGGGTGGTTGCGGATGGCGCCGACATAGACCCCGCCGAGACCGAGCGATTCGGCGGCCAGCAGCGTGTTCTGCGCGGCCAGGGCGGCATCGATCAGGCCGACCATGAACTCCTCGAGATAGAGGGTGCCGGTGACCGGCTGGCCGCGCAGGGCGGCGAGGGATTCGAGGCGGTGGAGATCGGCGAGCCAGACCAGGAGCAGCGGCGCCTGGTCGATGAAGTCCTGCTGGCCGGCGAGCTGGGCGAGGCGGGATTTGCGGGCCTTCTCGCGCACCGCCACCACGCTCCAGAGTTGCAGGTTGGAGGAGGTGGCGGCGGATTGGGCGGCGGCGATCAGGGTTTCGAGCGTGTTGGGCGGCAGGTCGCGGGGGAGGAAATGGCGGATGGAGCGGTGGGCGAGGATGGTCTCGAGCACCGTGTTCCAGGCCGGAGCTGGAGGGGCGGGGGCGCGGTGGCGGCGCGCGAGGCTGGCCTCGGCCGCCGCGGCCGGGGGGAGGGTGTCGGGCATGGGCGTCTCCGCGGGGCGGG
>JAKBCO010000130.1 GCA_021807785.1 Pseudomonadota bacterium | reverse complement strand
TGGCGGCGCCTGGCGGCATCCGCAGCCGCTTCGCCGCCAGCACCGCGCCCGCCGCATCGCGGGCCAGGATCGTCACCCGCAGCGGGGCGGCATCCTCCGCGCGCGCCAGCCGCACCAGCAGGCCCTCCGGCCGCGACAGCGGCGGCAACAACAGCAGCGCCGGTGTCTCCGGCCGAAGCAAGCGCACCTGTCCGAACTGCGCGAGGGCGCGCCGGAATGCGTCGTCGCCAGCGTGCTTCAGCCCGTCCGAAAGGAACTCCACCCCATGCGGGCATCCCGTCGCGCAGACCGCGGACAGCGCGCTCAGGTCCCGCACCCGGTCCGGCGGCCAGGGCTCGGGACGCAACGCCGCCATCCGCGCGGCCTGCACTGATGCCGGCAGCGGCGCCGAGGCGACCGGACCTCGGCCCGCGGGATCGGCGGCGGTCGGCAGCAGGATCACCTTCCGTCCTGCCCGCGCGGCGCGCGCCAGCAGCGCTGCCGCAGCCCGGCGTTCGGCCGCCCAGCCGAACTGCGCGGCCCAGCCGTTATCCACCACCAGCAGCAAGGTCCCCCGACCCGGCAAGGCTGCGCCCGGCCGCCAGACGGGACCGGCCAGCCCCAACACCACCAGCCCGGCGGCCGCCATCCGCAACAGCATCAACCACCACGGGGTGCGCGCCGGTGTTTCTTCCGCCCCCGCCAACCCCGCCATCAACGCGACGGCGGGAAAGGGCTGGCGCCGCGGCGGCGGTGGCGTCAACCGCAACAGCCACCACAATCCGGGCAAGCAAGCCAGTCCCACCAACAGCCAAGGCGCAGTGAACAACATCGCCACCAAGGGTCCATCCGTGCGCTCGGGCGCGATGCCGACGGCGGGCGAAGGCGTCCGGGGCAGCGCCCCGCCGGACTTCACCGCATTCTCGGCACCGCGCCTTCCGGACTGCTATAGCACCACCACGCCGTTGCATGCCCGGAGGATCGGGTGCAAGCTCGGCCTCAATGTCGTGGGGGAAACATGATGACCCGTGTTCCGCCGTCGGCTTCACTGGCGCGCCGCGCATCGCCCCGTCATCCGGGCTTGCCGGGCTGGCGCCCCCTGCTGGGCGCGGTGGCGGTCGTTGCCCTGCTCGCGCTGGCGCTGCATCTGCTATATCTGTAACGGGTGCCAACCCGTGACGGAGCATCGATGCGCGACCCCGAAGCGCCGCGGCTGGCGGTGCTGATCCCGTGCTATAACGAGGCCGCGACGATCGCCGGAGTGGTGGAGGGGTTTCGCGCCGCCCTGCCGGACGCGACGATCTATGTCTATGATAACAACTCCCGCGACGAGACCGCCGCACGTGCCGCCGCCGCCGGCGCGGTGGTGCGGCACGAGACGTTGCAGGGCAAGGGCTACGTGGTCCGTCGCATGTTCGCCGACCTGGAGGCCGACATCTACGTGCTGGTCGATGGCGACGGGACCTACGACCCCGCCGCCGCCGCCCCCATGGTCAGCCGGATGCTGACCGAAGGTCTCGACATGGTCACCGGCACCAGGGTCTCCGACCTCGCCGAGGCCTATCGCCCGGGGCACCGCTTCGGCAACCGGCTGTTGACCGGGATGGTGCAGGCGGTGTTCGGCAACCGGGTTTCGGACATGCTGTCGGGCTATCGCGTCTTCTCCCGCCGGTTCGTGAAATCCTTCCCCGCCCTGGCCGTCGGGTTCGAGATCGAGACCGAGCTCACCGTCCATGCCCTCGAACTCCGCATGGCACTGGGCGAGGTTCCGACCGCCTATGGCGCCCGCCCCGAGGGCAGCGTCTCCAAGCTCAACACCTATCGCGACGGTTTCCGCATCCTGCGCACCATCCTGATGCTGGTGAAGGAGGAGCGACCGTTGCAGTTCTTCAGCCTGTGCGCGGGTCTGTTCCTGCTGGCCGGGCTGGCGCTGGGGCTGCCGGTGGTGGTGACTTTCTTCCAGACCGGCCTGGTGCCGCGCCTGCCCACCGCCGTATTGGCCGCCGCGTTTGTGCTCCTGGCCTTCCTGGCATTCGCGCTGGCACTGCTCCTGGACTCGGTCGCGCATGGACGAAGAGAGATGAAACGGCTCATGTATCTGGGGATTCCGCCGGTGCCGCGTGGGTCCGCCTGACCGTCGCGTGGGCGGCACCGACTCCCGCGCGCTCGCCACCCTGATCCTGCTCACCGTCATCTGGGGCCTGTCGATTCCATCGATGAAGCTGGGATTGACCGACGTGCCGCCGGCCACCCTGGTGACCCTGCGCTACCTGGTGGCCGCCCCGGTCTTCGCGCTGGTGCTGCGCCGCCGGCCGCTTCCCCGCCCACGCGCGCTGGCGGCGATGGCGGCGCTCGGCCTGTTCGGGGTGGATCTCGGCCAATATGCGCAGATGGCCGGGGTTGGACGCTGCCCGGCCGCGGTCGCCACCATCATCACCGCGGTCATTCCGGTGCTCACGGTGCTGCTGGTGGCGCTGCGGCTCGGCCAGCGGCTGCGGCCGGTGCATGGCGCCGGCTTTGCCCTGGCCCTGGCGGGGGTGGCGCTCGCGGTCTGGCAAGGCGGCGCCGCGGCCACCCCGCGCGCCCTCGACGGGGAGGCACTGGTGGGCCTCTCCACCCTCTGCATCGCCGGCTATTACGCCTTCGGTGCCGAGGTCGCGGCGCGCGAAGGCGCCCTCGCCACCGCCGCCTGGAGCACGATCTTCGCCGCTCTCGGCCTGCTGGCGGTCGCCCCGTTCACGATGCCCGCCGGCGGCTGGCACCTGACCCCGCGCGTGATCGGCGTCGCGCTCTATCTCGGCCTGCTGGTGACGGTGGCGGGGATGCTGATCTGGCTGCGCGCGCTGGCGCTGGTGCCGGCGCGGATCGCCGGGGCCACCCAATACGGCCAGCCGCTGGTCGGCATCGCCGCCTCGGCGGCCCTGTTCGGCGACCCGCTGGGTCCGCGCTTCCTGGCCGGCACCGCCCTGGTGCTGGGCGGCGTCGCGCTGTCGGCACTACCCCGAAGCTGAGTGCCGGCCGAGCCGCAGCACCGCCTCCACCAGCGTGTGGATATCGGCCTCCCGCGTGCGGTGGTTGACCAGCGCGGCCCGGATCGCCAACCGTCCATCCAGCACGGTGGTGGAGGGCGCGGCGATCCCGGCTTCCTGCAGATCCGCCACCAGCGTCGCATTCCGCGCATCGCTGTCGGTCGCGAACCGATACCGGAAGCAGACGATATTGAGGGCGACCGGCGCCATTCGCTCCAGTTCGGGCTCGGCATCCACCCGGGCCGCCAGCGTCTCGGCCAAGCTGCAACTGCGCGCGATCGCCCTCCCCAGCGCCGTCGCGCCGAGGGTCTTGAGCGTGAACCACACCTTGAGGGCGCGAAATCCGCGCGACAGATCGGGGCCGAAATCGCAGGGCCAGGGGGCGCCACCGGCCAGCCCGCGCACCTCGCGGCGCAGATAGGCGGCCGGCGCGGCGAACGCGGCCTCGGCATGGGCCGGATCGCGCACCAGGATGCAGCCGGCGTCATAGGGCACCTGGCCCCATTTATGAAAGTCGAACGCCAGGCTGTCCGCGCGTTCGATGCCGGCGAGGCGCGGACGCAGGTCGGGGGCGAACGCGGCCAGCGCCCCGAAGGCGCCATCGACGTGAAACCACAGCGCCTCGCGGCGGGCCAGCGCGGCCATGGCGCCGAGGTCATCGATCGCGCCGGTATCCACGGTGCCCGCCGTGCCCACCAGCAGGAAGGGCCGATGCCCGGCCGCGCGGTCGGCGGCGATCGCGGCCTCCAGCGCCGGCAGGGCGATCCGCCCGGCCGGATCGGCGGGAATCATCCGCAGCGCCGCGGTCCCGAGCCCCGCCATGTCCATCGCCCGTGGAATACAGCCATGCGCCGCCGCCGAGGTGTAGGCGACCAGCCGCGTCCCGCCCAGGCCACTTGCCCGGCTCGTCGGCCCCAGCGCGGCCCGCCGGGCGATCAGCACGCCGATCAGATTGGCGATCGAGGTGCCGGTGACCAGCAGCCCCCCGGCGGTCTGTGGCAAGCCGAACAGCGCCGCCATCCATCCGATCACCTGGCGTTCCACCAGAATCGGCGCGTGATCCCGCCCGCCCAGATTGGCGTTCAGCCCGCCCGCCAGCATCTCGGCCACCATGCCCACCGGGGTGCCGCCGCCATGCACCCAGCCCATGAAGCGCGGATGCAGATTGCCGGTGGCGTAGGGCCGGATCAGCCGATCGAACTGATCCACCACCGCTGCCAGCCCTTGCGGCTGCTCGGGCAGGGGGGCGCGCAGCGCCGCGCGCACCGAGGATGGGGTCGGACGCCAGACCGGCTGCTCGCGGATCGTCTGCAGATGGTCCAGCATGAGATCGAGCGCCGCATGTGCGCCGGCGCGAAACCCCGGCCAGTCCGCGGGGTCCAGGTCGGCGGAGTCGGTGATGGGCGAAGGCAGGGCGGCAGGAGACAGATCGGGCATGGGGCGTGTGTATCGGCTTCGCCCGCCGGTGTGCATGAAGTTTATGAAAATCGGATTGCCGGGGCAGGGGACCCGGCCGTGGATCACCCCTCGGCCACTTCCGGATCGTCATCCGGCTCGCTGTCGAGTTCCAGCAGCGCCGCCGCCGTCTCCGGCTCCGCCGCCGCCACCCCGCGCAGCTTGCGGCTGACCGCGCGGGTGCGGGTGCGGGCGGCGCCGATGGTCTTCGTCATGGTGCCGGCATTCCGCTCGAGCCGCCCCAGCACCTCGTCCATCTTGCCCATCTCGGTGAGCGTCGCGCCCAGCAACCCGCGCACCTGCTCGGCGTTGCGCTCGATCGCCAGGGTGATGTGCCCCAGATGGATGGTGCGCAGCAGTGCGGGAAACAGGCTCGGTCCCAGCACCATCACATGATGGTCCCGCCCCAGCGCGTCGATCAGCCCGGGGATGCGCGCCACTTCTGCAAACAAGCCGTCGGTCGGGAGATACATCACCGCGTAATCCACCGTGACCGGCGGAGCGATGTATTTCTCGGAGATCCGCCGCGCCTGCACGCGCACCGCTTGTTCCAGCCTGCGCCGCGCGTCGCGCTCGCCCTCGGCGTCGCCCGCGTCGGCCGCCGTCAGCAGCCGCTCGTAATCCTCCACCGGGAACTTGGCGTCGATCGGCAGCAGCGGGCGCGCCTCGCCGCGCCCGGGCAGGCGCAGCGCGAATTCCACCACCTCGTCGGAGCCCGGGCGTACCCGCGCGTTGGTCTCGAACGCCTCGGCCGGCAGCACATCATCGAGCATCGCGCGCAGCTGCGCCTCCCCCCAGGCGCCGCGCGTCTTGACGTTGGAGAACAGCCGCTTGATGTCGCCCATCTGGCTGGACAGCACCGAGAATTCGCCCAGCGCCTTCTGCACCGCGGCGAACTGGTCGATCACCCGGTTGAAGCTCTCGGTCATTTGTTTTTCGACCGCCGCGTGCAGCTGCTCGTTCACCCCGCGCTGGATCTCGGCCAGCTTCGCCTCGTTGCCCTCGCGCAACTCGCGCAGCCGCGTCTCCAGGAGCGTCCTGGTATCCTCGAACCCGCTCGCGGAGGCCCGCGCCTGCGCCTCCCGCGCCTCGGTCAGCGCTTGGCGCAACGCGCCCTGGCCCTCGGCGAGCGCCGTGCGCAGCTGCTCCGCCGCCACCGCCTGCGCCCCGCGCAAGGCCGCGAGCTCCGCCGTCAGGCCGCGCGCCGCCGCCTCGGCCTGGCGGCGGGAGGTCTCGGCCTCCGCTCGCACCGCCTCGCGGCCCTGCTCGGCGGCCAAGCGGGCACGCTCGGCCGCGGTCCCGGCGCGGGCCGCCACCACCATCGCCGCAACCGCGGCCAGCCCCGCAATCAGGCTTCCGATCAACCCCAGCATCGGGGAAACTCCGTCCCGGCCACGCATCCTAACCGCGCGGCGCGAGTCGGGAGAGGCGCATGACGGATCGGCCCCTGCTGTGGTTCGAGGACATCGCCGCCGGACAGGTGCTGCGCTCCGCCCGCGCCATCACCGTCAGCGGCGCCGACATCATCGCCTTTGCCCGCCAGTTCGATCCCCAGCCCGCCCATCTGGGCGAGGCCGAGGCGAAAACCAGCCTGCTCGGCGTGTTCTGCGCCTCGGGCTGGCATACCGGGTCGGTCACCATGCGGCTGATCTTCGAGACCTTGCACGTCGCCCGCGGCGGCATGGGCGCCGGGATCGAGCAGCTGCGCTGGCTGCGCCCGGTGCTGGCCGGCGATTCGCTCAGGGTAGAGATCAGCGTGCTGGCCACCCGCGCCTCGCGCTCGCGGCCCGACCGCGGCCTGGTGACCTATGAATGCGTGACCCTCAACCAGCGCGACGAGCCGGTGCAGCAGTTCACCACCACCATCCTGATGCCGTGCCGGGGCGGCGAAGGAACGCCGGCCTGAATACCCGATTCCGGCGCACAGGATTTATGCGCGCGGTCGCGGTTATGTTGCAGTGCGATAGCGCCCATCTCCCGGCCAGTCAGGAAGCGACCTGACCGATCCGATGGAGATGACGATGACCAAGCTGTTTGCTGCTTTTCTTGCCCTGGGCCTGCTGGTTTCCGCCGGCGCCAGCGTGGCCTCCGCCGCGCCCGCCAGCGTCTATCAGCAGGGCGAGGCCGCCGGCAACGGCTGACCGGCCGGCCCGGATGGGCGCGAAAGGGCCGGGGGAGCAATCCCCCGGCCCTTTGCGTAGGCGCTGACCCGGGATAGCTTGGCCGGGCCGGGGCAGGGGGGAACATGCCGCGCTCGGATTACCGCCAGATCAATGGGTTGGAAGTTCATTTCCTGGAATGGGGCGCGGCGGATGCGCCCCCCGTCGTGCTCTGGCACGGGCTTGCGCGCACCGGGCGGGATTTCGATCCGCTGGCCGCCGCGCTCGCGGATCGCTGGCGGCTGATCTGCCCCGACACCCCCGGCCGAGGCCTGTCGCAATGGAGCGCCGACCCGGACCGCGATTACTGCATGGCGCGCTACGCGAGCCTGGCCGCCGGGCTGACCGAGGCGCTGGGGATCCGGCACTTCGCCTGGGTCGGCACCTCGATGGGCGGGGCGCTGGGGATTGCCGCGGCGGCCGGCCCGCTGGCGGGGCGGATCACCCGGCTGGTGTTGAACGACATCGGCCCCGGCCTGCCGCGCCCCGCGTTCGAGCGTATCCGCGGCTATGTCGGACAACCACTTGATTTCACGACAATCTCCGCGTTCGAATCCTACCTGCGCCAGATCTACGCCCCGTTCGGTGCCCACACGGACGCGCAATGGCGCCACATGGCCGAGACTTCGGCGCGCCGGCTTCCCGACGGGCGCATCACCACCCATTACGACCCGGCGATCGTGCGGCAAATGATCGCGTATCCCGATGATTTCGAACAATGGCCGGCCTATGACGCGCTGCGCCTGCCGTGCCTGGTACTGCGCGGAGAGGCTTCCGACCTGCTGAGCCCGGAGATGGCGGCGGCGATGGCCGCGCGGGGGCCGCGGGCGCGGGTGGTGGAGGTGGCGGGCTGCGGCCATGCGCCGGCGTTGAATACAACGGCGCAGATCGCCCTGGTGCGGGAATTTCTGGAGGGGGCAGGGTGAGGCGGAGCGCATCCCCCGTGTATCCGAATATCGTATAAGCAATATTATGGAAAATTGAGGCCTCGAAACCCGAGGCGCCCCATTCAGGATCGCGCCTCCTGGTCCAGCACCATTCCGTCCCAACCCAGCTCGACCGCCGCCGGCAGCATCGCGCCCACTCGGGCCCAATCCATCTCCGACCCCATATGGGTCAGCACCGTCCGCCGCGCACCCACCCGCTCCGCCCATTCCAGCGCCAGCGCCAGATGCGCATGCGTCGGGTGCGGCGACAGGCCGAAACAATCCACGACCCAGGTCTCCACCCCGGCCAGCGCCGCGAACGCGGCCGCGTCCAGCCGCACCACGTCGGTGGAATACGCAAAACCACCCACCCGCACCCCCAGCGAGGGTCCGAATCCATGATCCTGCGCAAACAACCGCAGCTCCATCCCAGCCAAGCTCAGCGTCTGCCCGGGAGCCACCGGATGCGGCTCCAGCACGGGGCGATAGAATCCCGGCGGCTTCCAGGGCCGAAACGCATAGGGAAACCGGGTGGTGACCTCGGCCAGCACCGCCTCGGTGGCGAAGGCCGGCAGCGGGCGCCCGGCCAGGCGGTTGAGGATGCGCGTGTCATCCAACCCCGCCACATGGTCGGCATGGGCGTGGGTGAACAGGATCGCGTCCACCCGCCGCACCCGGCAGGCCAGCAGCTGCGCGCGCAGATCGGGCGCGGTATCCACCAGCAAGCTCCCCTCCGGCCCCTCGATCAGGATCGAGGCGCGGGAGCGCCGATTGCGCGGTTCCGCCGGGTCGCATCGACCCCAGTCCCCTGCCCCGTCCGGCCCGCCGATCAGCGGCACGCCGGCCGAACCGCCGGTACCCAGCAGGGTCACGCGCATGAGGCGGGCGCCGCGGGGCGGGCCTTGGTGAACAGGCGGCGAAAATTCCCGGTGGTCAGCGCGGCCAGCGCCGCCGGCGTCAGGCCGCGTTCGGCCGCCAGCACGGCGGCGGTATGGGCCACATAGGCCGGCTCGCAGCGTTTGCCGCGCAGCGGCACCGGGGCCAGATAGGGCGAGTCGGTTTCCACCAACAACCGATCCGCCGGAATATCCCGCGCGATCGCCCTGATTTCGTGAGATTTCGGGAACGTCAGGATGCCCGAGAAGCTGACATACCCACCCAGCGCCACCGCCGCCTCCGCCAGCTGGCGCGAGGAGGAAAAGCAATGCAGGAGAAACGCGAATTTTCCTCCGTTATTCCATTCATTTTGCAATATTTCCACGATATCGTCATCGGCATCGCGGGCATGGATCACCAACGGCACCCCGGCCAGCCGAGCGGCGCGCAGATGAGCGCGAAAACCCTCCTGCTGCACCTCCCGCGGCGCGCGATCGTAGTAGTAATCCAGCCCCGACTCGCCGATCCCGATCACCCGTGGATGCGCGGTCAACGCCACAAGCGCTTCAGGTTGCGGAATTTCCCGCTCGGCGGCGTGATGCGGATGCACCCCGACCGTGGCCCAGACATTCGGATGCGCCGCCGCGATGCCTACCACCGTCGGCGCCTGATCCAGGGTCACGCCGATGCTGACCATCTCCCCCACCCCGGCGGCGGCGGCGCGGTCCAGCACGGCGGGCA
>JAKBCO010000129.1 GCA_021807785.1 Pseudomonadota bacterium | reverse complement strand
CCGCCATGAACCTGCACCGCCTGCTCGCCGCCCGCGTTGAGGCCGGCTCGCCCGTCCGCGTCGGGCTGATCGGCGCCGGAAAATTCGGCTCGATGTTCCTGGCCCAGGTGCCGACCAGCCCCGGCATCACCGTCACCGCCATCGCCGATCTCGCCCCCGATCGCGCCCGCGCCGCCTGCGCCCGGGTGGGCTGGGACGAAGCCCGTATCGCCGCCACCCGTTTCACCGACGATGCCGCCCGCATGATCGCCGCCGATGACGTGGAGGTGGTGGTGGAAGCCACTGGCCACGCGCCGGCCGGCCTGGATCACGCCGCCGCCGCCATCGCCGCCGGCAAGCACGTGGTGATGGTGAACGTGGAGGCCGATGTGCTCGCCGGCCCGCTGCTGGCGCGCCGGGCCGCGCAGGCGGGGGTGGTCTATTCGCTCGCCTATGGCGATCAGCCGGCGCTGATCGCCGAGCAGGTGGACTGGGCGCGGTCCTGCGGCTTCGCCGTGATCGCCGCCGGCAAGGGCACCAAATACCTGCCGGAGTACCACGCCTCCACCCCGGCGACGGTCTGGCCCTATTACGGCCTGACGGAAGAACAGGCGCGCGCCGGGGGGATGAACCCGCAGATGTTCAACTCCTTCCTCGACGGCACCAAGTCGGGGATCGAGATGGCGGCGGTCGCCAACGCCACCGGCCTGACGCCGGCGCCCGACGGGCTCGCCTTCCCGCCCTGCGGCACGAACGACCTGGCCGAGACGCTGCGGCCCGGCAACCGGGGCGTGCTGCACCATGCCGGGCAGGTGGAGGTGGTCTCCTCGCTGCACCGCGACGGCAGCCCGGTCGCGGGCGACCTGCGCTGGGGCGTCTATGTCGTCTTCGAGGCGCCGGGCGATTACACCGCGCGCTGTTTTTCGGAATACGGCGTGCCCACCGATGCTTCCGGGCGGGTTTCCGCGCTCTATCGGCCGTTCCATCTGATCGGGCTGGAACTCAACGTCTCCATCCTCTCCGCCGCGCTGCGCGGGGAGCCGACCGGCGCGCCCACCGGCTTCCGCGGCGACGTGGTGGCCACCGCCAAGCGGGGCCTGCGCGCCGGGGAGATGCTGGACGGCGAGGGCGGCGCCTGCGTCTGGGGCAAGCTGATGCCGGCCGCCGACAGCCTGCGGGTCGGCGGGCTGCCGATCGGGCTCGCCAACCGCCTGGCCCTGATCCGCGACGTGGCGGCGGGCGCCCCGGTCACCTGGGCCGACGTGCGGATCGACCCCACCGACCCGGCCTATCGCACCCGCCGCGAGATGGAGGCGGCGTTCGCCGGCACGTAGCGCGCGGCGCCGCCGGGGCGCGCGTCAGCCCGCCCCCGCCGCCGCCTCGCCCGCCACCAGCCGCCCCGGGCTTTCGCCCGGCCGCTCCAGCACCACGCGGCGCTCGTGGAAGGCCGCCACCGCCGGGCGATGGGCGATCGAGACCAGCGTGGTCCCCGGCAGCCGTTCCCGCAGCGTCCGGTACAGCGCCTGCTCGGCCTCCGGGTCCAGGCTGGCGGTGGCCTCGTCCAGGAACAGCCAGTCCGGCTGCACCAGCAGCGCGCGCGCCAGCGCGAGGCGCTGCTGCTCCCCGCCCGAGAGCGTCTGCGCCCAGTTGCGGTCCTGGTCCAGGTGATCGACCAGCCCGCCGAGGCCGACATCGTGCAGCGCCGCGGCCACCGTCTCGCGCGGGATCGTCGCCGGGTCGCGCGGATAGGTGACGGCGTGGCGCAGGGTGCCGAGCGGGATATAGGCGCGTTGCGGCAGGAACAGGCAGCGCTCCCCCGGCGCGCGGGCGATGCGGCCGGACCCGTAGGGCCAGATGCCGGCGATGGCGCGGAACAGGGTGGACTTGCCGGACCCCGACCGCCCGGTGACGACGGTGGCGGTGCCGGGCGCCAGGGTCAGGCTGGCATGGTCCACCAGGGTCTGTCCGTTCGGCAGCCCCAGGGTCAGGTCCGACAGCGCCAGCGTGCCGTCCGCCGAGGCGGCGATGGTGGGCCCGCTGGTGGTGGAAAGCGTCCGCGCCGCCTCGATCGCGCTGTAGAAGGTGGTCAGACGCTCGACGATGGCGCGCCACTGCGCCAGCGATCCATAGGCATTGACGAACCAGGACAGGCTGCCTTGCACCTGGCCGAACGCGCCGGCCACCTGCATCAGCCCGCCGAGCTGGATCTTGTTGCGGAAATAGCGGGGCGCCGCCACCACGAACGGGAAGATGACGGCGATCTGCCCGTAGCCCGAGACCAGCGCGTTCAGCTTCTTGGTCCGCTGCATGATCGCCCACCAGTTGGTGATCACGTTGTGGAAGCGGTCGCGGAGGTTGCCCTTCTCCTCCTCCTCGCCGCCGTAAAGCGCGATGCCTTCCACGTTCTCGCGCACGCGCACCAGGGCGTAGCGGAAATCGGCCTCCACCCGTTGCTGGCGGAAGCGCAGCCCCACCAGCGGGCGGCCGACCAGGTGGGTGAGCCAGGTGCCGACCACCGCATAGACCAGCGCCACCCAGACCATGTAGCCGGGGATGGTCACGCCCCACAGCGTCAGGTCGCCCGAGAGCGACCACAGGATGCCGACGAAGCTGGCGATGGAGACGAGGTTGGAGAGGAAATCCACCCCCAGCGAGAGGGTGACACCCACGAAATCGCGCAGATCGTCGGAGATGCGCTGGTCGGGGTTGTCGGTGCCGAAGGCCTGTTCGTCGTGCCTGAGGCTGATCCGGTAATAGGCGTGGTCGGCCAGCCACTCGTCGAGGAACCGCCCGGTCAGCCAGCGCCGCCAGCGGATCTGCAACCACTGGTTGAGGTAGGTGACATAGACGAAGACCAGGATATAGACCGTCACCACCTCGGTGAATCCCGGCATGACATTGCCCGAGGGCGTCCGTCGCCAGGTGAAGAGCAGCTGCATGAACGCCGTGAAATCATGCGCTTGCAGGGCGTTGTAGAACTGCTGGTTCCAGTAGTTCAGAACCACGTTCATGCCCACCATCAACAGGTTGAGGGCGATGATGGCCCCCAGCAGCAGCCGGGCCGACCATTTCTCCTCGGAGCGGAAATAGGGCCGCGACAGGCGCCAGACGTCGCGCAGGAATTCGCCCAGGTTGTTCATTTCGTGGCCGGTTCCGGGGAGGGAGGAAGGGTGGCGGCGAGTGCCGCGAGCCAGGCGCGCAGCCGGGCGCGGTTCACGCCGAGATCCGAATAGCCATAGACGCTGCGCGACCAGAGGATCAGCGTGCTGTGATGGCCCCCGTCGGCCCGCACCGCGGCGGTGACGAGGTCGGGGAAGTTCCAGACCGCGCTGCGCACCACCCAGTCGGCCTGGCCGGCGGCGGGGAAGCTGGCGGCCGGGTAGGTGCGCGGTTGGGCCGCCGCCACCTGGGCGATGCGCGCCAGCAGGACCGGGGCGGGGAGCGGATAGACCGGGGTGCGCAGATCCGGGCGCGGGGAAAATCCGGCCGGGGCGGCGAGCGCGGTGTTGGGGCTGGCCGGGCGCTCCAGGTGCGCGAAATCCAGCACCAGCGGCGGCGGCAGCCCGGCGGCGCCCACCGCCCCGCAGGCCGGCAGGAACAGGCCCAGCAGCCAGGCGAGCGGCGTCATCGGCGGGGCGGGCGGCGTGCGGCCATGCGCGGTGATGGACCACCGGCGGGCCCGGCGCAAGCAGAGCCGGCGCCGGCGCCGCATCTCGGCCCGCAAGTGCCTGATCCTCTTGACAGTGTCACCGCCCGGTCTCTAGCGTGCCCGACATGGCAACCGTCACGCGCGCGCAACTGGCCGAGACGATCTACACCCAGGTCGGGCTGTCGCGGAACGAGTCGGCGACCTTGCTCGAGACGGTTCTGGAACGTATCGCAGCCCGCCTGCAAGCCGGAGAAACCGTCAAGATCAGCGGCTTCGGGACCTTCTCGGTGCGCCAGAAGGGCCGGCGCATCGGGCGGAACCCGAAGACCGGGGTGGAAGTGCCGATCCTGCCGCGCCGGGTCCTGGTCTTCCGCCCCAGCATGACCATGCGGGCCCGCGTCAACGGCCTCGCCGCGGCCGAGGACGCCGAGGCGGCCGATTGCTGATGGCCCCCTCGGACCCGCCGCCGGACGCCGAGGATCGCCCCCGCCTGCGCAAGGCGCCGGCCGCCTTCCGCACCATCAGCGAGGTGGCCGACGAGTTGCACATCCCCCAGCACGTCCTGCGCTTCTGGGAGACCAAGTTTTCCCAGGTGCGCCCGCTGAAGCGCGGCGGCGGGCGACGCTACTACCGGCCCGACGATATCGCCCTGCTGCGCCGCATCGCCGACCTGCTCTATGCCCAGGGCTACACCATCAAGGGCGTGCAGCGGTTGCTGCGGGAGGGCGGCGGGCGGCTGGCCGACGACATCCCCCCCGCCGCGGCCGAGGAGCGCGCCGCCGCCGCCGCCGAGCAGGCGGTGGTCGAGGCCGCGCCCCTGCTGCTGACCGAACCCGCCGCCGCGCCGCCGCCCCGCGCGGCGGGCGCCGCCACCGAGGCGGCACGGCTGCGCGCGGTGCTGACGGAGACCCTGGCCGCCCTGGAAGCCTTGCGTGCCCGGCTGGGTTGAGCGCCTCGGCCCGGCGGGACGGATCGTCGCCGCGCGTCCGCGGCTGTTCCTGGGCATCCTCTGCGGCGTGCTGGTCGAGGCGGCCCTGGCCGGTCGGCTGGGACCCATGACCCGCGCCGTCGCCGCCTGGGACGCCGGCGTGCTGGTCTATGTGGTCGCCGCCGCGCAGCTGTTCCTGACCGAGCCGATGTCGGCCCTGCCGGCCCATGCCGCCCGCGACCAGGAGGGGGAATGGACCATCTTCGCCGTCACCCTGGCCGCCGCCGCGTTCAGCCTGATCGCGGTGGTGGAGGTGTTCGCCGGAATGCACGGCGCCTCGCCGGCCGGGCGCAATCTGCGGCTGGGGCTGGTGGCGGGGACGCTGTTCCTGTCATGGCTGATGGTCCACACCACCTTCACCTTCCGCTACGCGCATGAATATTACGATGCCGAGCGGGCGCCGCCGGAGTTCGACCGCGGCCTGGACTTCCCCGGCGACTCGCCGCCCGATTACATGGATTTCCTGTATTTTTCGTTGGTTCTGGGGATGACCTTCCAGGTTTCCGACGTGCAGATCACCGCCGGGGCCATGCGCCGGCTGGCGCTGCTGCACGGGCTGCTGAGCTTCCTGTTCAACACCGTCATCCTGGCGCTGACGGTGAACGTCGCCGCCGGGCTGTTGTGAGGCATCGCCGGTCGGGCCGACCGGTCCTGGGTGGAACCGCGCGTCGCTCCGTCGGGCTTCGGCCTGTCCGATTCCCATCCGGCCCCAGGGACGTTTCATCGACGTTTTCATCGACGTTTTCATCGGCGCCTTCATCGCCATGACGGGGGGCAGGTTCAGGCCGGAGCGGTGGCCGCGAGTTCCGTCGCGCTACCGCACCACCCCGTCCGCGCGCAGCGCCGCGATCCGCGCCGGGTCGTAGCCCAGCGCCGCCAGCACCTCCGTCGTGTGCTCGCCGAGCGCGGGCGGCTGGCGGGTCAGCCCCGGGGTTTCGTCATCGATCGCGATCGGCAGGGCAGGGAACCGCACCTCCCGCCCGTCCGTCATGCGCACCGGCAGCGCCCGCACCGCGATCTGCGGGTCATGGAACAGGTCGGATGGGGTGTTGACCGGGGAGAACGGAATGCCGGCCCGGTCCAGCAGTTCCGACAGGCTCGCCGCCGTGCGCGTCGCGGCCAAGCCGGCCACGATCTCGCGCAGCGCGTCGCGGTTGGCCACCCGCAGCGTATTGCTGACGAAGCGCGGGTCCTCGTGCAGGTCCGGGCGGCCGAAGGCGGTGCAGAAGGCGCGCCAATGCGGGTCCGAGGTGATGCCGATGAAGACCCGCGGCCCGTCCTGGGCGGCGAAGGTCTCATAGACGCCCCAGGCACTGCGGCGGGCCGGCATCGGCGGCGGGGCCTCGCCGGTCACCGCCTCGCCGGCCATGTGCGGGCCGGTCAGGAAGGCCGCCGCCTCGAACAGCGAGGCGGTGACCTTGCGCCCCTGGCCGTCGCGGTCGCGCTGGCGCAGGGCGGCCAGGATGCCGACCGCGCCCATCACTCCGCCCAGGATATCCACCACCGAGGCGCCGGCGCGCAGCGGCTGGCCGGGCGGGCCGGTCATGTAGGCGAGGCCGGCCATGAACTGCGCGATCTCGTCCAGCGCCGGGCGATGCGCGTAGGGGCCGGGCAGGAATCCCTTGAGCGCGCAATAGACGAGGCGCGGGTTGATCGCGTGCGCCTGCTCCCAGCCGAGCCGCAGCCGCTCCATGGTGCCGGGGCCGAAATTCTCCACCAGCACGTCGGCCTGTTGCAGCAGATCGGCGGCCACGCCGTGCCCGGACTCGGTCTTGAGGTCGATCGCCACCGCGCGCTTGTTGCGGTTGAAATACATGTAGAACCCGGCGGCGAAACCGGGCAGGCGGCGGGTGTGGTCGCCGGCGGGGGCGGGTTCGACACGGATCACGTCGGCGCCGAGATCGGCGAGCACGGTGCCGCAGCTCGGCCCCATGATGGTGTGGGTGAATTCCAGCACGGTCAGGCCGACCAGGGGAAGGCCAGTGGGGAGTCCGGTGGGCAGGGCGGTCATGCGGTCACTCCCGAGGGATGCCGCCCTGGATCGGCGGCGGGGGCGGCGCCGTCAAGCCGCCCCCGCGGCGGGTCAGATCGGCAGCGCCGACAGCGCGCGGTCGATCGCCGCCTTCTGGTCCGCGCTCAGCTTGCTCATCGGCGCGCGCGGCGGGTAGAGGCCGAGGCCCTGGCGGTGCTGCACGTATTTCACGCAGGCGGGCAGGATGTCGTGCGGCATCACGTCCCACAGCTTGCCGAGGCGCCGATGCAGATCGAGCGCGCTTTTGTGATCGCCCGCCTGCACCGCCTGCCAGAGCTGCACGCAGACGCCGGGCACGGCGGTGGTGAGCGCGCTGATCGCCCCGTCCACCCCCAGCGCGAAGGCCGGGTAGAGCAGCGCGTCGGTGCCGGTCAGCACCAGGTTGTGCGGGGCGACGCCGGCGACCAGGTCGGAGACCGCGCGCAAATCGCCCGCGCTCTGCTTCATGCCGATCACCCCGGGCACTTCGCGCATGATCCGCAGCATCAGCGCCACGTCCAGGTAGTTCCAGGGGATCACGTTGTAGATCAGGATCGGCAGGCCGGTGGCCTCGGCGATGGCGCGGAAATGCGCCACCGTGGCGTCGGCGTCCGGCTTGAAAAGGTAGTGGACCGGGGTGACCTGCAGGGCGGCGATGTCGAGGCCGGCCAGGAGTTTGGTGCGCGTGATCGCCTCGCGGGTGGAGTTCACGATCAGCCCGGCCACCAGCGGTACCCGGCCGGCCACGGCCTGGGCGGCGGCCTGGGTGGCGGCGGTGAATTCCTCGCGGTCCAGGGTGTGGCCTTCGCCGGTGCTGCCGCCCACCACCACGGCGCGGACGCCGCGATCGATCATCAGGTCGATCTGTTCGGCGATGGCCCCGGGCAGGAGCGCGCCGTCCTCCGAGAACGGCATGGCGAGCGGGGGGAGGATGCCGGTCAGCACGGTTTTCAGGCTGGCGGCGGAGCGGGCGGGGTGGGCGGCGGTGGTGCTCATGGCGGGTTCCTTTGCGGGCGGGCGTGGTGTGGCATGGGCCGCACGGTCCGTCAATCAGGAGATCATCCCGTAATACGGGATGATCCGGCGTAAAAACGGACGCGCCCGGCGATATCGGCGCGGATGTAACGTGATTTTGACTTTTGGAACCTCCAGGCCGCCGGTAAGAATTCGCGATCGCGAAAATCGCCCCGCCGTCCCGCCGCCGCCGGAACAGCCGTCTCTCTCATGCACTCCAGCAAGGGATCACCGGACATGGCCCAGGACTCGCTTGCCCAGGACTCGCTTGCCCAGACCGCCATTCACCTGGCGCCCGGGTTTCAGATCGACGAGATCACGCCGATCCGCCGCCCCTCCCCGCCGGCGCCGCCGCTCGGGGTGCTGTCGCGCTTCACAGGCACCTTCGCCGGCACCGGCTTCAACATGATCTTCCGCCCCAACAGCGGCCCGCCCACCACCACCAGCTTCCCCAACCCGGTTACCCCGCCGCCGCCGACCCCGCCCAGCGAGAACGTGCTGGAGCTCAACCTGACCACCGAGACGCTGTCGTTCTCCGCCCCCCTTGGCAACGTGCCCAATCGGGGGCTGGAAGCGCAGAACGACATCTTCCTCAACGGCGTGCCCTATGTACAGGCGATCAGCGATGTCACCGACACCGCCACCGGCCGGGCCGACGGCAGGCCGCAGCCGATCCATTTCGAGCCCGGCCTCTGGATGCATGTGCCGGCGACCCGCACCGATCCGGAGCTGGGCAGTTCGCTGGTGCGCATGGCCTCCATCCCGCACGGCACCACCGTCAATGCGCAGGGGCCGGAGCCGGCGGGTTCCATCAACGGGCCGCCGAACATCCCGCCCGTCAACATCACCCCGTTCGTGATCGGCAGCAGCCCGCCGCATTTCATTCCCTTCGTCAGCCAGACCGCCGCGAACAGGGACACTCCGCGCATCCCGCAGGACCTGACGAAGTTCATCGCCGCCGGCACCATCACCCAGGCGATCCTGAACGATCCGAACCAGGTGCTGCGCGATGCGATCGCCGGTCAGACCATCACCAACACCATCGTCTTTACCGTCTCCACCACCCCCGCGCCGCCGGAGTTCGGTGGCGGGGCGGCGAATATCGCGTTCCTGATGGGCAATGCGGCGGCCACCACCCCGAACGCCAATTCCGTCCGCATGACCGCGACGTTCTGGATCGAGACGGTGGAGCACGTCATCACCATCCCGATCTTCCGGCTGGGCGATCCGCCGCTGCGGATTCCGGCCACGCAAGCGCGCCCGGGTCAGCCGGCGCCGGTCTTCCATGTCGAGCCGCCGCGCGACATTCCGGAGGAGATCACCATCCGGGTGAGCGTCACCCAGATCCAGTATTCGCAGGTGGTCTTCCTCAATTTCGCCGGGCTGACCTGGCCGCATGTCTCGGTGGCGACGCTGGTGCCGAGCACGCCGGTGCCGGTGCCCCCCTCGGCCTGGGTCTGAACGATCCCGGCGCGGGCAGGCTGGAGCGGGTGAAGGGAATCGAACCCTCGTGTGCAGCTTGGGAAGCTGCCGTTCTACCATTGAACTACACCCGCG
>JAKBCO010000128.1 GCA_021807785.1 Pseudomonadota bacterium | reverse complement strand
GGAGGGCCGCGCCCACCCCCACCCGCTCCGAACCCAAACCGGGGGTTCCAAGGGCCTGCCCTTGGCGGGGGGTCAAGGGGGGCAGCGCCCCCCCTTGCCTTTCTTACCCCAGCACCCACTCGGCCCCCGCCGCCTGGGCGATCTGGCGGATCTGGTTGAGGAGGCCGGGGCCGACGGGGATGCCGTCTTCGGTGCGGCGCGCGGCGATGGCACGTTGGGGGTCGCCGGCGACCATGACGGGTTGTGCCGGGTCGGTGGGGTCGGTGGCGCGCAGGTCGTTGCAGAATCGGGCGACATCGGTCTGGAAGTCGGCCGGCTCGCGGAACAGGCTCGGGTCGATGGCCAGGAAGAAATGGCCGATATCCATTCCCTGCGGCTTCTTCGTATGCATCGGGTCGGTGATGAGGGTCGCACCCGACAGGCAGGCGGCGAGGATATTGACCATCACCGCGAGTCCATATCCTTTGTAACTGCTGCTCTCGGGCGAGCCGCCGAGGGAGGTGAGGCTGCCGCCCTTGGAGACGACCAGCGGATCGTCGGAGGGGCGTCCGTCCGGCCCCAGCACCCATCCGGGCGGGGTGGGCAGGCCCTCGTTGGCTTTGTTGCGGATGCGGCCGGCGGCGACGGTGGTGGTGGCCATGTCGAGCAGGAACGGCCGGCCGTCGGCGGCGGGGGCGGCGAAGGACCAGGGGTCGGTGCCCAGGCGCGGCTTGCGTCCGAAGGTCGGGGCCACCTGGATACCGCCGGCCGAGGTGCAGGCCATGGCCACGAAGCCGGCCTCGGCGGCCATCAGCGTGTAGTAGCCGCAGGCGGCGAAATGCGCCGAGTTGCGCACCACCACCGCGGCCATGCCGGCGGTGCGGGCTTTCTCGATCGCGAGGCTCATGGCGAAGCGGGCCGGCACATGGCCGAGCCCGCCGCCGGCATCGACCAGCGCCGAGACCGGCGTCTGGCGCAGCACGGTCGGCTCCGCGTCCAGCTTCACCCGCCCGTTGCGACGCAGCCGGTCGTAGCCGGGCAGCATCGACATCCCGTGGCTGTCCACCCCGTGCAGATCGGCCCAGGCGAGGATTTCGGCGGTGGTCTCGGCATTCGCTTCCGGCATGCCCCAGCCCGACAGGATGGCTTTGATCTGGGCGCGATGGGCTGCGTAGGGTGCCGGCATGAGGTCTCTCCCGAGGGTCTTCGCGCAGCCTTGCGCCGCCGGGGCGGGTCGGGCAAGGGTGACGCGCGACGCGGGAGGGTGCGCATGGCCGAGGCGGAGGGATTGCTGACGGCGCGGTTCGGCGATGCGGCGCCGGCGGTGAGCGGCGCGGTGGCGGACGGCGTGGCGGGAATACTGGACCGGCGGGTGAGCCGGCGCTACCGCGAGGCGGCGGTCTCCGACGATCTGCTCGATCTGCTGCTGGCGGCGGCGCAGTCGGCGCCGACCAAGTCCGACCTGCAACAATATTCGGTGGTGGTGCTGCGCGATCCCGGGAAGATCAGGCGCATCGCCGACTGGATCGGCAGCATGGACTGGATCGCCTCCGCCCCGGTGTTCCTGCTGTTCTGCGGGGACATGCGGCGCGGGCGGCTGCTGTGCGAGATGCACGGGATGGCGCACGCCAACAACAACCTCGATACGTTCCTCAACACCGCGGTGGATGCCACCCTGGCGATGGGCGCGTTCATCGCCGCGGCCGAGGCGGCGGGGCTCGGCACCTGCCCGATCAGCTATGTGCGCAACCACAACGAGAAGATCGCGCCGATGCTGGGGCTGCCGGCCGGGGTCTATGCGGTGGCCGGGCTGACCTTGGGCTGGCCGGCGTTCCGCCGCCCGGTATCGATGCGCCTGCCGCCTGCGGTGGTGGTGCATCGGGAACGCTACGATGACGCGGCGCTGGCCGAGCAGGTCGCCGCCTATGACGACCGCCGCCGCGCGCGTGAGCCGATCGCGCCCGGCAGCCTGAAGAACAACGATGTCTATCCGCCGCGCGAGGGGGTGGGCTGGAGCGAGAATGTCGCCCGCCAGCTTTCGGTGCCCGAACGCTACGGATTCGCCGCCTGGCTGCGCACGCGGGGGTTCGATCTTGCCTGACGATCTGCGCCCGGCTGTGGTGCGCGCCCGTCACGCCGCCAGCCTGGTGGTGCTGGCCGACGAGGCGCGGATGCTGATGGGGCTGCGCGGCGCGCGCCACCGGTTCATGCCCAACAAGCTGGTGTTTCCGGGCGGTTCGGTGGATCGCGCGGACCTGACCGCGCCGGTTGCCGCGCCGTTGCCGGGGGCCACCCGCACGGCGCTGGAACGCGCCGCCAACCCGGCGCTGGCGCATGGGCTGGCGGTGGCGGCGGCGCGCGAGCTCGAGGAGGAGACCGGCCTCAGCCTGGGCCGCCCGCCGGCGCTGGACGGGCTGCACTACCTGTGCCGAATGGTCACTCCGCCCGGCAACCCGATCCGCTTCAACGCCCGGTTCCTGCTGGTCGATGCCGCGGCGGTCAGCGGGACCCTGGCCGGATCGGGCGAGCTCGAGGAGCTGCGCTTCTACGGCATCGAGGAAGCGCTGGGCTACGACCTGGCCGAGCCGCAGCGGCGGGTGATCGAGCGGCTCAAGGCCTGGCTGGCAATGCCCCCGGGCGTGCGCGGCGCCGAGCGGGGGCTACCGGTCTTCCGCCGCCGGCGCTGGGCGGAGGAATAGCACCCCCCTTGAGCCGGTCGCGGTTTCGGCATACCCCCCGGGGGCCAGGGGGCGATTCCAAGCTGAACCGAAACACTTCGAGGGAGACGTTCCATGAATGAATCGCGCGAGTTTCTCAGCCTGGCCCGGCGCCGGGCGCTGCAACTCGGCCTCGGCACCGCCGGCGGCTTGCTGGTTCCCGGCCTGTTCGCCGATCTCGCCCGCGCCGCCGAGGCGCCGATCGGCACCTGGCCTGCCGGAGTGGCGGGGGATTCGGTCTTCGTCGGCGTCACCAGCCCGCTCACCGGCCCCTATTCGGCCGACGGCAAGGATCACGTGAAGGGCTACGAGCTGGCGTTTGCCGAGATCAACGAAGGCGGCGCCAACGCCAAGGCCTGGGGCCTCAAGGGCAAGGGCGTGCTCGGCAAGCAGATCAAGTACGGCGTGGCCGATTCCGAGCTCAAGCCGAATGTCGCGGTGCAGGCGCAGACCCAGTTCATCCAGCGCGACAAGGCGATCATGATCACCGGCTGCGTGTCCTCGGCCGAGGCGGTGGCGGTGGAGGAGCTCGCCCAGCGCGACAAGGTGCTGAACATGGTGGGCGCCTCGGGCGCGAACGCCACCACCGGGCATGATTGCCAGCGCTACGGGTTCCGCAGCCAGCCGTCGGCCTACATGGCCTGCAAGGCGCTGGCGC
Source organism: Pseudomonadota bacterium (assembly GCA_021807785.1). Classification (GTDB taxonomy): domain Bacteria; phylum Pseudomonadota; class Alphaproteobacteria; order Acetobacterales; family Acetobacteraceae; genus JAJZVS01. Next base: position 6,020 of record JAKBCO010000128.1, on the reverse strand, counting down.
CGATCGTGGCGCAGCATTACGGGCGCGGCAAGAAGGTGGCCTATCTGGTACCGGACTACAATTACGGGCACTCGGTCTTCCGCTCGTTCGCCGCGTTCACCAAGCCCTATGGCTGGACCACGGTGGCCAAGGTGGTGATCCCGCTGGCCACCTCGGACTACAGCTCGGCGCTGCTCAACATCGCCAATTCGGGCGCCGATATCTTCGTCAATATCGAGTTCGCGGCGCAGGCGGTGAACTCCACCAAGCAGGGCGCGCAATTCGGCATCTTCAAGAAGATGCAGATGATCGTGCCGAACATCTCCTCGTTCCAGGGGCAGGAGACGGGGCCGGCGCTGATGCAGGGCGTGTTCGGCACCATGGACTGGTACTGGAAGCTCGAGGACCGGTTCCCGCTGTCGAAGCGCTTCGTGAACGCCTTCCGGGCGAAGTTCCGCTACACCCCGGCCTGGGGCGCCAATATCGGCTACATGCAGACCTATATCTGGGCGCTGGCGGTGGAGCGCGCCGGCACCTTCTACCCGCCGGCGGTCATCAAGACGCTGGAGGCGTCGAAGGCCAACCCGTTCGATTCCACCCTGGGCAAGGTCTGGTACCGCGCCTACGACCACCAGCTGATCCGTCCGGTTCCGGTGGTGGTGGCGAACTCGGCGAAGCAGATGAAGAACAAGGACGACGTCTTCGACATCGTCGATCTGGTGCCGGGCGAGCAGGCGATCAGCCCGCCGGCCTTCCTCGGCTGCAAGCTCGGCCCCTACACCTGAGGGGCTGATGCCCAGCACCGCGCTGCTGCTTTCGCAGGCCTTCAACGGGCTCGCGCTCGGGACCCTGCTGGCGCTGGTCGCCAGCGGGCTGACCATCATCCTCGGCACGCTCGGGGTGCTGAACTTCGCGCATGGCGCCCTGTTCATGCTGGGCGCCTACGCGATGTATGTGGTGATGGCCCATACCGGCTCGTGGCTGCTCGGGCTGCTGGCCGGCGGGGTCTTCATGCTGGTGGTGGGCGTGGCGTTGGAGCGGGTGCTGGTGCGGCTGTTCTACCAGCGCCCGCACGAGGACCAGATCCTGGTCACCTTCGGCGCCGGCATCGTCATCGTGGAAGCCGTCCGGGCATATTTCGGCGGCAACACGAAGTCGGTGCCGACGCCGTCCTGGGGCCAGGGGATCGTGCGGCTCGGCTTCCTGTTCTACCCCACCTATCGGCTGGAGCTGATCGGCATCGTCGCGGCGCTGCTGTTCGCGCTCTATCTGGTCCTGTATCGGACCTCGATCGGCCTGGTGGTGCGCGCGGGGATCGAGGATGCGCGCATGGTGGGCGTGCTCGGCATCAATGTCCGCCGTGCCTTCCTGGCGGTGTTCGCGCTCGGCGTGCTGGCCGCCGGGGCCGCGGGGATGCTCTATGCGCCGATCGTCTCGGTGCAGCCGGACATGGGCGGCAGCTTCCTGGTGGAGGCGTTCGTCGTCATCGTCATCGGCGGCCTCGGCTCCTACCCCGGCGCGGTGGTGGGCGGGCTGATCGCCGGCGAGATCGTCTCCCTCACTTCGGCCTTCAACACCGCCTATTCCGAGGTGATGCTCTACGCGGTGATGGCGCTGCTGCTGGTGCTGCGTCCGCAGGGGCTGTTCGGATCCGAGGGGCGGGTATGAAGCTCGGGCGGCTGGTGCCCGAGGCGGTTCTGACGGCGGTGCTGCTCGCCGCGCCGTTCGTGCTGGTGCATGTCGGGTTCTCCTATGACCTGCTGGAACGCATCCTGGACTGGGGGCTGATCGGGCTCGGGTTCGATCTGCTGTTCGGCGCCGCCGGGCTGCTTTCGTTCGGTCAGGCGGCGTTCTACGGCACCGGCGGGTTCGTCGCCGCCTGGCTGCTGGTGGGGCACCACCTCGCCAGCGTCTGGCTGGCGCTGGCCGCCGGTACCCTGGCGGCGGGACTGGTCGGGCTCGGGGTGGGGGCGCTGGCGGTCCGCCGGATCGGCATCTATTTCACCATGATAACGCTCGCGTTCTGCGAGATGGGGTTCTTCCTCGAAAACTCGCCGCTTTCGGCCTATACGGGGGGCGAGAATGGGCTGCCCGGCGTGCCGGTGCCGCAGCTGGGGCCGTGGCGGCTCACCTCCGGGCTGCCGATCTACTGGCTGCTCGCGGTGCTGTTCCTGGCCGGCTTCGTGCTGGCCCGGCGCATCCGCCATTCCCCGTTCGGGGCGGTGCTGGCGGCGATCAAGGGCAATGCCGCGCGGGCCGGACAGGCGGGCCACTCGGTGCCCGGCTACAAGCTGGCGGTGTTCGTGATCGCCGCACTCTACGCCGGGCTCGCGGGCGGGCTGCTGGGGGTGATCCAAAGCTACATGCCGCCCGATGCGTTCTCGCTGGATACCTCGGGGCAGCTGGTGGTACAGACCATCATCGGCGGCGTGGGCACGCTGATCGGCCCGATGGTCGGTGCCACGGTGTGGCTGTGGCTGCGCGACAACCTCCAGATGATCCCGCATGTCGGCGCGCTGTGGAAGCTGATCCTGGGGCTGATCTTCGTGGTGCTGGTGGTGGCGCTGAAGCGCGGCATCGCCGGCGAGTTGCGCCATCTGTTCACCCATCGCCGCCGGGCCGCGGCCGAAGCGGGCGTGCCGGAGGAAAGCACGGACGGGGCGCCGATGCCGCTCGCGGCCCCCGACCTGCCGCTGCGCGCCCCGCTGGTGGCCACGCGCGCCGATGCCCCTGCCCTGCGCGCGATCGGCGTTTCCAAGTTCTATGGCGGGCTGCACGCGGTGGAGGACGTTTCGTTCCAGGTCCGCCCCGGCGCGATCCACGCCGTGATCGGCCCCAACGGCGCCGGCAAATCCACCCTGTTCAAGATGCTGTCGGAGGAGATCGCGCCGACCGCGGGGCGGGTGGAGCTGTTCGGCCGGCCGATCACCGGGCTCGGGGTCACCCGCGCCACCCAGCTCGGCATCGGCAAGTCGAACCAGCTCAACCAGCTGTTCCTCGATCTCTCGGTGACCGAGAATATCCGGCTGGCCGCCCTGGCACGCGCGCGCGGCAGGTTCCGCACCGATCTGTGGCGCGGCGCCGACAGCATTCCCGCGGTGGAGCGGCAGGTGGCGCTGGCGACGGCGACGGTGGGTCTCACGCATCGCGCCGCGGTGCCGGTGCAAGTCCTGCCCTATGGCGAGAAGCGGCGGCTCGAGATCGGCATCGCGCTCGCCACCGGGGCCAATGTGCTGCTGCTCGATGAGCCGCTGGCCGGCATGTCGCCGGCCGAGCGGGTCGCCACCCGCGCCCTGGTGCGGGAGATCGCGCGCGGGCGCACGGTGCTGATCGTCGAGCACGACATGGACGCGATCTTCGAACTCGCCGAGTGCATCACCGTGCTCTACGAGGGACGGAAGCTGGCCGAGGGCACGCCCGAGGAGATCCAGCGCAACCAGGCGGTGCAGGACGCCTACCTGGGGGGGCTGCATGAGCACGAGCCTGCTTGAGGTCGAAGCGATCAACAGCTTCTACGGCGACAGCCACATCCTGTTCGACGTCTCGCTGACCGTGGGCCGCAACGAGGTGGTGGCGCTGCTGGGCCGCAACGGCGCCGGCAAGACCACCACCTTGCGCAGCATCATGGGGCTGGTGACGCCGCGATCGGGCAGCATCCGGCTGGATGGCCGCGCCATCTCCGGCCTGCCGCCGTTCGAGATCGCCCGGCTCGGGTTGCAGCTGGTGCCGGAGGAGCGCGCCATCTTCGGCCAGCTGACGGTGGAGGAGAATCTGCGCCTCGCGGCGCTCACCGCGCCCCAGGCCTGGACGCTCGACCGGATCTACGAATTCTTCCCCCGCCTGCGCGAACGCCGCCGGTCCGGCGGGCGGCAGCTGTCGGGCGGGGAACAGCAGATGCTGGCGATCGCGCGCGCGCTGATCCGCGACGCGCAGGTGATCCTGCTCGACGAACCGTTCGAGGGGCTGGCGCCGCTGATCGTGCGCGACCTCGTGCGGATCAGTCGCGACCTCGCCGCGCAGGGGCGCACCATCCTGGTGGTGGAACAGAACGTGGTGGCGGCGCTGAGCTTCGCCGACCGGGTCTATGTGCTCAACAACGGGCATGTCGCCTGGGAGGGCACGCCGGCGGCGCTGCGCGGCGATCCGGCGCTGATGAAGGCGCATCTGGGGGTGTAGCCGGGCCGTCCGCGATCGGCTATAAATTGGCGAATCGCAACGATTATGACGGATCGGAGACAGCACCATGTCAGCCGCGTTACCGTCCGCCGTCGCCAACCCGGCGCTGTTCCTGCGCCGCTGGCTCGCCAACCCCTTGCAGATGGGCTCGGTGGTGCCGTCGGGCCCCGCGCTCTGCGCCCGCGTGGTTTCCGCGCTGCGGCCGGCGGGCGCGTGGCCCGCGGAAGTGCTGGAACTCGGCGCCGGCACCGGCGTCATCGCCCGCGCCCTGCTGGATGCCGGCCTGCCGCCGGGGCGGCTGACGGTGGTGGAGATCGTGCCCGAAATGGCGGCCCATCTGCGGCGCGTTCTGCCCGGGGCGCGGGTGATCGCGGCCGATGCGCGCACGCTGCCGCTGCTGGGGCTGGCGCCGCCGGCGGAGGCGGTGATCTGCGGCATCCCGCTGGTGCTGCTGGGGCGCGAGGCCCAGCGCGGCTTCGTCGCGGCGATGGACGCGCTCGCCCCCGGGCGCGGGTTCCTGCATTACAGCTACTGCGTCACCTCGCCCCTGCCGGCGCGCACCCTGGGGCTGGCGGCGCGGCGCGTCGCCTGGACCCCGCGCAATTTCCCGCCCGCCAGCCTGTGGCGCTACACGCCCGCCTGAGCGCGCAGGGCGCCGGAATTGCGCCGTTCCTCCTCCGCCCGGACCGTCTCCAGCAGGAAGTGCGGCCCCAGCGCGGTCAGATCGACGGCGCCGAGCTGGCCCATCACCAGATCGATCTCGCGCTTCAGAATGCCGATCGCCTGCTTGACCCCGGCCAGCCCGCCGGCGGTGGCGCCATAGAGCGTGGCCCGCCCGGTCAGCACGAAATCCGCGCCGAGGCAGAGGGCGGCGACGATGTCCGCGCCGCGACGGACCCCGCTGTCCAGCAACAGCTTCACGTCGGGCCCCACGGCGGCGCGAATCATCGGCAGCATCTCGAGCGGCGAGGGCGCGAGGTCGAGCTGCCGCCCGCCATGGTTGGAGACGATCAGCCCATCGACGCCGAGGCGGGTGGCGATGCGGGCGTCCTCCGGGTGCAGGACGCCTTTCAGCAGCAGCTTGCCGGGCCAGGCAGCGCGGATCGCCTCCAGGTCGGCCCAGCTCTGGCTGGCGTCGGGGGTCTGCTGGGCGAACAGATCGGCCACCTGGTCGGGGCTGGCGCCGGCGGGCGCATAGGGTTGCCAGTTGCCCAGCATCGGCAGCCCGCCGGAGCGGTAATAGTTCCACACCCACGCCGGGTGCAGCATCGCCTCCAGGATGGTGGGCAGGGTCATGCGCAGCGGGCGGACGAACCCGTTGCGCCGGTTGCGCTCCCGGTTCGAGGAGACCGGCACGTCGCAGGTGACGGCGATGGTGGAGAGCCCCAGCGCCTTCGCCCGGCGCACCAGGTCGAGCGCCATCGACCGGTCGCGTCCGCCATAGATCTGGAACCAGAGATTTCCCCCCGCCAGGCCCGCCGCCTGCTCCATCGCGGCGTTGGAGGCACCCGACATCAGATAGGGCACCTCGGCCTCGGCCGCGGCCTGGGCGAGGCAGAGCTCGGCGTCCTGGCGGAACGCGCCGGCCATGCCGGTGGGGGCGATGCCGAAGGGGCTGGCGAAATCATGGCCGAACAGGCGGGCGCGCTGGCTGCGCTTGGAGCTGTCCACGTAGTAGCGAGGCACCAGCCGCAGCGAGCGGAACGCGTGTTCGTTGGTGCGCAGGCCGGTTTCGTCATCGGCGCCGCCCTCGATGAAATCGAACATGATGCGCGGCAGGCGGCGCTTGGCGATGCGCTTGAGGTCGTCGATGTTGATGGCGCGATCGATGCGGCTCATGGCGGTTCCGGTCCCCTTGCCCGGGG
>JAKBCO010000127.1 GCA_021807785.1 Pseudomonadota bacterium | reverse complement strand
CCGCCTCCATCGCCGCGCGGGCGGCGTCATGCGGCACGGCGTCGAGTTGATCGTCGAGAAAGGCCCGCACCAGCATCGCCCGCGCCGCCGCCGCGGGAATGCCGCGGGCGCGCAGATAGAAGACCTGATCGGGATCCAGCGCGCCCAGGGTGGCGCCGTGGCTGCATTTCACGTCATCGGCGAAAATCTCGAGCTCCGGCTTCACGTCCATCTCCGCCGCCTCGGACAGCAGCAGTGCCTGGCTCATCTGGTAGCCGTCGGTCTTCTGCGCGGCGCGGGCCACCTCGATGCGCCCCTGGAACACACCCCGAGAGGCCCCGGTGAGCACGCTGCGCACGCGCTGGCGGGAACTCCCGCCCGGCGCTTCATGGCGGATGACGGTGGCAAGGTCGGCATGGCGCGTGCCGGACAGCAGCAGGGCGGCGGAGGCTTCGGCCATGGCCCCCGGGCCGGCCAGGGTGGCGTGGATCTCGGTGCGCGACAGCGCGGCGCCGGCGGTCAGGGTGAAGCCGCGCCAGACGGCATCGGCACCCAGGACGGCGACGATGCGGGCCAGGTGGAACGCCTCCTCGGCTTCGGTTTGCAGCCGCGGGTGGGTCAGCACCGCGCCCGGCTCCAGCCGGATCACGGTCAGCGGATTGTGCAGGGCGCGGCCGGCGCCGGCGATGGTCTCGATCAGGGTCAGCCGCGCGCCCGCGCCCAGGGTGACGGCGTGGCGAGGATGCGCGGCCTGCCCGCTGGTGGTGAGGCTGAGCAGCTCCACCACCCCGCCATCGATGCCGGCGGGGACGCTGATGCCGACGCCGTCGGCGGCGAACACGGTATTGAGGGCGGCCAGCACGCTCCCGTCCGCCCCGGCGGCCGGATCGAAGGCAGGGGCGGCGGCGAAGCCGGTCACCCTGGCGGCGGGGGGCAGGGTGGAAAGCTCGGGGTGGAACCGCCCGTCGATCACCACCAGCCGCGCCGGGGCCAGGGGGGCGGGAAGCTCCTTGGTGATGGTGCTGGCCAGATCGGCCAGCGGGGCCTCGGTCAGCGCCCGCAGCGAGGTGTATTTCCAGGCCTCCGCCCGCCGCCCGCCCGCCGTCCCCGGCAGGCCGAGGTCGCGGAGCGTCGCCGCCGCCGCGTCCCGCGCGGCCGGATCGCCTGGCAGGCCGGCACGCAGGGCCTCGTAGCGGGCCAGGAACCCGGGAACGGTGGCGGGAAAGGCGCTCATGCCGCCAGCGCCGCGTAGCCGCGCGCTTCCAGCTCGCGGGCCAGTTCCGGCCCGCCGGAGCGGACGATCCGCCCGGCCGACAGCACATGCACCCGGTCCGGCACCAGCCGCTCCAGGAGCCGCTGGTGATGGGTGATGACCAGGGCCGAGAAGCTCGGCGAACGCAGCGCGTTCACCCCCTCGGCGACGATGCGCAGCGCGTCGATGTCGAGCCCGCTATCGGTCTCGTCGAGGATCGCGAGCCTCGGGCGGAGCAGCGCCATCTGCAGGACTTCGTTGCGCTTCTTCTCGCCGCCCGAGAAGCCGACATTGACGTTGCGCTTCAGCATGTCCTCGGGCATCGCCAGCCGCTTCGCCTCGGCGCGGGCGAGCTTGAGGAACTGCACGGCGTCGAGCTCGGCCTCCCCCCGCGCGCGGCGGACGGCATTGAGCGCGGTGCGCAGGAAATTGGCGTTGTTCACCCCCGGCAGTTCCACCGGCGCCTGGAAGGCGAGGAAGACGCCGGCCGCGGCGCGCTGTTCGGGCGCCATCGCCAGCAGGTCGGCGCCCTCGAAGGTCACGCCGCCTTCGGTGACGGCATAATCCTCCCGCCCCGCCAGCACGTAGGAGAGGGTGGATTTGCCCGACCCGTTCGGCCCCATGATGGCGTGGACCTCGCCCGAGGGAACCACCAGGTCGATCCCGCGCAGGATCGGCTTGCCGGCGATCTCGGCGGCGAGCTGCGTGATCTGCAACATCAGCCCACCGAGCCTTCCAGGCTGACGGCCAGCAGCTTCTGCGCTTCCACCGCGAACTCCATCGGCAATTCCTTCAAGACGTCCTTGCAGAACCCGTTGACGATCAGCCCCACCGCGTCTTCCTCGGACAGGCCGCGGGAGCGGCAATAGAACAGCTGATCCTCGGAGATTTTCGAGGTGGTGGCCTCGTGCTCCACGGTGGCGCGCGGGTTGCGGCTTTCGATATAGGGCACGGTGTGCGCCCCGCAGCGATCGCCGATCAGCAGGCTGTCGCATTGCGTGTGGTTGCGCGCGCCGGCGGCACGCGGGCCGATCCGCACCAGCCCGCGATAGGTGTTGTCCGACCGCCCGGCCGAGATGCCCTTGGAGACGATGGTCGAGCGGGTGTCGCGCCCGAGATGGATCATCTTGGTCCCGGTATCGGCCTGCTGGAAATTGTTGGTCACCGCGACCGAGTAGAACTCGCCCACGCTGCCGTCGCCTTCCAGGATGCAGGACGGGTATTTCCAGGTGATCGCCGAGCCGGTCTCCACCTGGGTCCAGGAGATATGCGCCCGCGCGCCGCGGCAGGCGCCGCGCTTGGTCACGAAATTATAGATCCCGCCGCGCCCCTGGGCATCGCCCGGATACCAGTTCTGCACCGTGCTGTACTTGATCTTCGCGTCGTCCAGCGCCACCAGCTCCACCACCGCGGCGTGCAGCTGGTTCTCGTCGCGCTGCGGCGCGGTGCAGCCTTCCAGGTAGCTGACATGGCTGCCGGCGTCGGCGATGACGAGGGTGCGCTCGAACTGGCCGGTGTTGCGCGCGTTGATGCGGAAATAGGTGGAGAGCTCCATCGGGCAGCGCACGCCGGGCGGGATATAGACGAAGCTGCCGTCGGTGAAGACCGCGCTGTTCAGCGCCGAGAAGAAATTATCCGCCACCGGCACCACGCTGCCGAGATACTGGCGCACCAGCTCCGGATGCTCACGCACCGCCTCCGAAATGGGGCAGAAGATCACCCCCGCCTTGGCCAGGGTGGCGCGGAAGGTGGTGGCGACCGAGACGCTGTCGAACACCGCGTCCACCGCCACCCCGCCGCCCTCCACCCCGGCCAGGATGGCGCGTTCCTTGAGCGGGATGCCGAGCTTCTCGTAGGTGGCGAGCAGCTCGGGATCGACCTCGTCGAGGGATTTCGGCCCCGGCTTCGCCTTCGGCGCGGCGTAGTAATGGATGCCCTGGTAGTCGATCGGCGCGTGGTGCAGCCGCGCCCAGCGCGGTTCCGTCATCCCGCGCCAGGCGGCGAAGGCGGCCAGCCGCCAGTCCAGCAGCCAGCCGGGTTCCTGCTTGCGCGCGGAGATCAGGCGGATGGTGTCCTGATCCAGCCCCTTGGGCGCGAGGTCCATCTCGATCGCGGTCTCGAACCCGTATTTGTAGCCGCCATCGGCCAGCGCGCGGACGGTTTCCAGGGTTTCGGCTTCGGCGGGCATCGGGCGGACCTCAGACGGCGGGCCAGGGGGAAGGAGCCGGCACGGGAACGCGGAAGGCGGGCGGGATCGAAGCCTGCTCCATGTCCGCCAGCGAGATCGCGTGCAGGGCGGTTTCGATCGCGGCATTCACCGGGTCCCACCGCCCGCGCACCGGGCAGAGCGTCTCGGTCGAGCACGCGCCCTCCGCGCCATCGACGCAGGCGGCGAGCGCGATCGGGCCGTCGATGGCGGCGATCACCTCGGCCACCGGCACGGCGGCGAGCGGACGGGTCAGGCGGTAGCCGCCGCGGGCGCCGCGCTGCGAGACCACCAGCCCGGCGCCGGCCAGCAGCTTGAGGACCTTGGCGACGGTCGGCTCGGGGATGCCGGAGGCGGCGGCGATGCCGGGGGAGGTCTGCATCGGGCCGGCGCCCTCGGCCCGGGCCAGCCGGACCAGGACCACCACGGCATAGTCGGTGAGCTTGGAGAGCCGAAGCATCGGGTGCGACCTGGAGCTGGGGACAATCGGGACCGGTTGGGTCCTGATTGCGGAAATGGCGTAGCCGGCCGGGGGCGTCAAGGGGGTGGGCCGGATTGCCTTGCGCCGCGCGCCCCGGCCATGCGAAGGTTTTGCACCTGAAATCGCCGCCCAGGGGGGTTCCTTGACCGAGCAGAACGCAGCGCCGGACGCCGATCCCTGTCCGACCGGGATGCAGCTCACCCCGTTCGACCCCGAATTCCGCGAATGTCCCTATGCGGTCCTGGCGAAGCTGCGCGCCGCCGAGCCGGTGCATCGGGACCGGCAGTTCGACCGCGTGGTCCTGACCCGGCGCGCCGATATCGAGGCGGTGCTGGCCGACCGCAGCCTCGCCGCCGACCCGCGCAAATCCCGCCCCGGCTCGTTCGTGCGCATGGCGCAGATCGTGGACGAGACCTACGAGCCGATGATGCTCAACACCGACGACCCCGAGCACAAGCGGATGCGCACCCTGGTGGCGCAGGCGTTCAATCTGCGCTCGGTGGAGGCGATGCGCCCGCGGATCGCCGCGGTGGCCGGCGAACTGCTGGACGGGCTGGCCGGTCGGGACCGCTTCGACCTGATCGAGGCGTTCGCCGGTCCGCTGCCGACCATCGTCATCGCCGAGATGCTGGGGGTGGATCCGGCCGAGCAGAAGGATTTCAAGCGCTGGTCGGACGCGCTGGTGAACTGCCTCAACCCGCGCCGCTCGCCCGAGCAGAACGCCGCCCTGGCCTGGAGCCGGGAAAATCTCGGCGCCTTCTTCCGCCGCATCATCGCCGAACGGCGGGCGCGGCGGGGCAGCGACCTCATCAGCGCCCTGGTCGCCGCCGAGGAAGGGGGCGAGGTGCTGACCGAGAAGGAGATCGTCAACACCGCCAACCTGCTGCTGGCCGCCGGCAACGTCACCACCACCGACCTGCTGGGCAACGCCGCGCTCGCGCTGCTGCGCCACCCCGAGCAGATGGCCCGGCTGCGAGCCCGCCCCGACCTCGCCCGCAACGCCATCGAGGAGGTCCTGCGCTACGACCCGCCGGTGATCTCCACCCTGCGCATCGCCCCGGAGGAACGCAGCATCGGCGGGGTGACGGTCGCCCCCGGGCAGACCATCGATTTCGTGATCCTGGGCGCCGGGCACGACCCGGAAGTCCATGCCGACCCCGAGCGGTTCGACATCGAGCGGGCGGACACCACCCATTCGGCCTTCGGCGGCGGGGCGCATTACTGCCTGGGCGCGCCGCTGGCCCGCGCCGAGGCGCAAGTGGCGATTCCGCTGCTGCTGGCCCGTTTCCCCCGGCTGCGGCTGGACCCGGATCACCCGCCCACCCGCAAGGTGGCGCCGCCCTTCAACGGGCCGAGCACGCTGCCGGTGCGGGTGGATTGAAGCCGGCCGCCGGGCGGGTGCTATGATGCCCCCCGAATCGCAGCGCAGGGCCCGGATGGACCGCACCGACACCACGGACGAGCTCAAGATCAACTTCGGCCTGCTGACCGAAAACCCGGTTTACAAGCCGTTCCGCTACCCGTGGGCGCATGAATCCTGGCTCACCCAGCAGCGCCTGCACTGGCTGCCGGAAGAAGTCCCGCTCGCCGACGACGTGAAGGACTGGCACCGCAACCTGACCGGGCCCGAGCGCAACCTGCTGACGCAGATTTTCCGCTTCTTCACCCAGGCCGATGTGGAAGTGAACAACTGCTACATGAAGCACTACAGTCAGGTGTTCAAACCGACCGAAGTGCTGATGATGCTGTCGGCGTTCTCCAACACCGAGACCATCCACATCGCCGCCTATTCCTACCTGCTCGACACCATCGGCATGCCGGAGATCGAGTACCAGGCGTTCCTGCGCTACAAGGAGATGAAGGACAAATACGATTTCATGCAGGGCTTCTCGGTCGGGAACCGCACCGAGATCGCCCGCACCCTGGCCGCGTTCGGGGCGTTCACCGAGGGCTTGCAGCTGTTCGCCTCGTTCGCGATCCTGCTCAATTTTCCGCGATTCGGAAAAATGAAGGGGATGGGCCAGATCATCTCCTGGTCGGTGCGCGACGAGACGCTGCACTGCAACTCCATCATCCGCCTGTTCCGCACCTTCATCGCCGAGAACCCCGATCTCTGGACCGAGGAGTTCCGCCGCGACCTCTACGTCACCTGCGCCACCATCGTCGATCACGAGGACGCCTTCATCGACCTCGCCTTCGGCGAGGGCCCGGTGGAGGGGCTGACCGCGGCCGGGGTCAAATCCTATATCCGCTACATCGCCGACCGCCGGCTGACCCAGCTCGGCCTCGCGGAACTCTACCGGATCGAGAGCAACCCGCTGCCCTGGCTCGACGAGATGCTGAACGCGGTGGAGCACACCAATTTCTTCGAGAATCGCGCCACCGAATACAGCCGCGCCTCCACCGCCGGCACCTGGGAAGAGGCGTTCGCCGCCGGCTCGGCCTGACGCGGCCGGCGCCCTTGCGGCGCCGGGGAATCCGACCTACCGTCATCGAAGCGTCGCAAGACCGCGCCGGAAGGCAAGAAAATTGCGAAGTAACGGCAGAATTGCGCGCGAATCGCACCGCCGCTTGCCCGCTGTCGCAAAATATGGTCTGTGACGGCATACGGCACGAAGTCCGCCAAGCCGGCGCCGGCCGGCGAGCGGAGACTCCGCGACAGGGGAACCGAGTTGAGCCAGACCGAAGATCCGATCCTCCGTGACCCCCCCTCCACCCAGTCGCAGCCGCAGCGCTACACGCGCCGGCTGTCCGACAAGGTGCTGGTCGCCTTCCACCATGCCTGCGACCAGGGCGATTTCGAGGTCGCCGAGCATCTGCTGCACGTCCTCGAAATGATGCTCACCCGCCGCCCGCTGACCCCGGACGGCACCCGCCGGCGCAACATGGAAAGCCTCGTCGCGGCCCATGAGCGGCTCTGGCACCTCCGCCACCCGGACGCCCCGCAGCTCTGATCCGCCGGATCAGAAGCGCACCGCCGCCGAGACAATCCCGAAATTGAACGGCGCGCCGCGCTGGCCGTGATAGGTCCGGCTCCGCAGCACCTCGGTGTAGCCCAGCCGCCAGCCGCGCCAGAACAGCACCACCCCGGCCTCCACCTCACCCAGCGCCAGCGACACCCTGTCCTGATGGGCGCGCGTGGCTTGCGTCAGGCTGACGGTGACGGCGAGATCGCCGGCATAGGGGCGATCGGCCGGATCGGGCGGCGCCCGCTGCGTGTCGTAGGGGGTGAACATCTGCTGCGACAGCCCGAGACCCCAGCGCGTGCGACCGGAACCGAACAGCCCCCGTGCCAGCCGGGCCAACGGCGCCGGCACCGCATCGGCGCGGCACCAGGTTATCGGACGGCGCGCTCCCCGGGGGCGAACACGCGCCGGCCCGCCTTCCAGGTGCCCAGCACCACCCCCTCCAGCGCCCGCCCGTCGAACGGCGTGTTGCGCGCCTTGCCCGGCAGCGCCCCGGCCTCCACCCGCCAGGCGCGCTCGGGCTGGAACAGGCAGAGATCGGCCGGCGCCCCCGGCGCCAGCCGCCCGGCCGCGATCCCCAGCAGCGCCGCCGGCCGGCAGGTCAGCAGCGCCAGCGCCGCCGTCAGCTTCAGCCCGTTGCCATGCACCTGCGCCAGGGTCACCGCGAGCAGGGTGGCGAGCCCCGCCCCGCCAGGCGCCGCCTGGGCAAACGGCAGGCGCTTGTCGTCGGCATCGCGCGGCTGGTGGTCGGAGGCGACGGCATCGACGGTGCCGTCGGCCAGCGCCGCCGCCACCGCCTGCCGGTCCGCCTCCGCCCGCAGCGGCGGCGACAGCTTGGCGTAGGTGCGGAACGCGCCGATGGCGGTCTCGTTGAGATCGAAATAGGGGGGCGCGGTGTCGCAGGTGACGGCGAGCCCCTCCGCCTTGGCGCGGCGGATCAGCCCCAGCGCCTCGGCGGTGGAGACATGGGCGAAATGCACCGCCCCCCCGGTCAGGGCAGCCAGCCGGATGTCGCGGGCGACCTGGATCGCCTCGGCGGCGGCGGGGATGCCCGGCAGGCCGAGCCGCGTGGCGAGCGCGCCCGAGGTCGCGGCACCGCCCGCGGCCAGGCTCGGCTCCTCCGGGTGCTGGACGATGCGCATCCCGAACCCGGCGGCATAGGCAAGGGCGGTGCGCATCAGCCGCGCCGGGCCGACCGTGCGCGCCCCGTCGGTGAAGGCGACCGCGCCGGCCTCGGCCAGCAGCCCGAGCTCGGCCAGGCTCTCCCCCCGGCAACCGCGGGTGACCGCGCCATAGGGCAGGATGGTGAGGCTGCCGGTCTCCTCGCCGCGCGCGCGCAACAGCCGCACCAGGGCGGGATCGTCGATCGCCGGGCTGGTATCGGGCAGGGCGGCGAGGGTGGTGATGCCGCCGGCGGCGGCGGCCTCGGCGGCGGAGGCGATGGTCTCCCGATACTCCGCCCCCGGCTCGCCCAGCGCCGCGCGCATATCCACCAGCCCGGGGCACAGCACCGCCCCCGCCGGCGCGGTCAGGATCTCCGCCCCCTCGGGGGCGGTCACCTCGGACCCGAGAGCGGCGATCCGCCCGTCGCGCACCAGCAGCGCGCCGGGCTGATCCAGCCCGCTCGCGGGGTCGATCAGGCGGACGCTCGCGATCAGCAGGTCGCGCTCAGCCATTGGCGCCGCCGCGGGAGAGCGTGTCCAGCACCGCCATCCGCACCGCCACCCCCATCTCCACCTGCTCGCGGATCACCGAGCGCAGCGGGTCGTCGGCCACCGCGCTGTCGATCTCGACGCCGCGATTCATCGGCCCGGGATGCATCACCAGCGCATCCGGCCGGGCGCGCGCGAGGCGGGCGGCGTCCAGCCCCCAGAAGCGGAAGAACTCGCGCGCCGAGGGCACCAGCCCGCCCTCGCCCATGCGTTCGCGTTGCAGGCGCAGCATCATCACGATGTCGGCGCCGTCGAGGCCGGCATCCATGTCGTGATGGCGTTCGACCCCGAAGGCCTCGATCTCGGCCGGCATCAGGGTCGGCGGGCCGACCACCCGCACCCGGCTGCCCATGGCGGTGAGCAGGTGGATGTTCGAGCGCGCCACCCGCGAATGGGCGATATCGCCGCAGATCGCCACCGTCAGCCCGGCCAGCCGTCCCTTGCGGCGGCGGATCGTCAGCGCATCCAGCAGCGCCTGGGTCGGGTGCTCATGGGTGCCATCGCCGGCGTTGATGACCGAGGCTTCCACTTTCTGCGCCAGCAGATCGGGCGCGCCGGACTGGGCGTGGCGGACCACCAGCAGGTCGCAATGCATGGCGTTCAGGGTGGCCGCGGTGTCCAGCAGGGTCTCGCCCTTGTTCACCGAGGAGGTGGCGACCGACATGTTGATGACGTCCGCCCCCAGCCGCTTGCCGGCGAGTTCGAAGCTGGTGCGGGTGCGGGTGCTGTCCTCGTAGAAGAGGTTGATGAGGGTGCGTCCGCGCAGCAGATCCCGCTGCGTCTTGCCGGAACGGTTGAGCAGCACGTAGCTCTCGGCCAGGTCCAGCAACTGGCCGATATCGTGAGGGTGCAGGCCCTCGATGGCGAGGAGGTGGCGGAGCGGCACGCGCCGCTTGTCGCCGCCGCCGCCCGGCAGGTCAACCGGGGGCGTTC
>JAKBCO010000126.1 GCA_021807785.1 Pseudomonadota bacterium | reverse complement strand
GGCGCCAGCGGGGCCAGCAGGCGGATATGGATCACCCCGGGCCGCTTGAGGAACGCCCGCCGGCCCCACACCCGCCCGGAATCCGTGACCACCGGAATCACCGAAAGCCCGGTGCGGGCGGCGATCGCCGCGATCCCCGGTTGCAGCGGCAGCACCACGTCCGGGTCGGCGCGGGTGCCCTCGGGGAAGATCACGATCTGCCGCCCCGCCGCCGCCGCCGCCTCGGCGTCCCGCACCAGCCCGCGCAGCGCCACCGCCCCGCCGGCGCGATCCACCGGGATCTGCCCGGCCGGACGGATCAGTCGGCCGAACAGCGGAATGCGCAGCAACTCCCGCTTCAGCACGTAGCTGCATCGCGGCAGGATCGCGAGCCAGACCAGCGTGTCGAACGCCGACTGATGGCGCGACGCCAGCAGCGCCGGCCCCTCCGGGGGCAGATGTTCCCGCCCCCGCACCACCAGCCCGATGCCGCAGATCACCCGCAACCCGCCCAGCACGCGGCGGGCCCAGAACCGCGCCAGCGTCTCCACCCGCCCGGGTGCCGCCACCAGCAGCGCCATGCCCAGGATCGACAGCACCGCGGTCAGCCCGAAGAACCACAGGTTGAACAGCAGCGAGCGCAGCCCGCCCATCACGTCCCCGCCGGCGTCAGGATCGGCCCGGGGCCGGGAAACAACGCGCTCAGGCCCAGCTCCGCGGCCAGGAGTTTCATGTATTCCTCCCCCAGCACCCGCACCCCGGCCCAGCGCCCCAGCCCGTCGGCATGGCGCATCCAGCCCGGGCGCACCGGGTACGGCACCAGCCGCAGCCCCGGCATCGCGCGGCGGAACTCCAGCAGCGCGCGCGGGATATGGTAGAACGCGGTGACCAGAATCACCGAGCGCAGCCGCTTCTCCCTTACCCAGGCGGCGGCCTCGCGCGCATTGCCGAAGGTGGAGGCGGCACCGCGGCCGAGGGTGATGCGCGGGGCGAGCGGCAGCGGATCGAACCCCGCGCGTCGGCCGAGGGCGGCCAGATCCGCCCCGCCGCCGATGCCGCTCACCAGCAGCCACCGCGCATCGCCGTCGCGCAGCAGGCGCAGCCCCATGCGGACCCGCCGCGCGCCTCCGGTCAGCACCACGATGCCCTGGGCGTGCGGACGGTCCGGCACCGGGCGGGCGATCAGGAACAGGAACCAGGCGAACCCGGCCAGCCAGAGCGCCCCCACCGCCGCCGCGACCCGCCCGATCATGGCAGCCGCCGCAGCCAGCGCCGCACGGTCAGCTGCGCCGTCGCCCAGCCGATGCCCCCGGCGCAAAGCGGCAGGCCGGGCAGCAGCAGCCACAGCGGCGCCGGCAGCGCCGCGAACCAGCCCGCAAGCGTGGTCGCGGGCGGCAGCGCGCCGCCGCCGAACGGGGCCGCCAGCCGCGCCAGCGCGGCCAGCACCGGCAGCGCCGCCACCGCCCCCAGCACACCACCGGCGGCGGCGAGCCAGGTGGCGCGGGCGGCGAAACAGCCGGCCACATAGGCGTCGGTGGCGCCGAGGCCGTGGATGATCTCGATCGCCTCCCGCCGCGCGGCGAGCCCGGCCCGTGTCGCCACCGCGATCACCGAGGCCGCCACCGCCGCCACCACCGCCAGCGCCGCCCCGGCCGAGGCCTGCAGGCTGCGCGCCAGCGCCATCAGCCGCGCGATCCAGCCGCCCTGGCGGGCCAGCTCGGTCCCTGGCGCGACCCGGTCCAGCGATGCTTGCAAATCCGCGGGCGGCGGAGGTGCGGTCAGCCGCACCGCGACCACCGCCGGCAGGCCAAGCCCGGCGGGCAGCCCGCCCGGCCCGACCCAGGGGCGCAGCAGGCGCGCGAGCTCGGCGCCCGAGAGCGCGCGCGCGTGGGCCACGCGCGGATCGACCGCCAAGACCCGCAGCACCGCGGCCAGCCTGGTGCCCGGCGCGCCCGTCGCCACCGCCGCGGGATGCGGAACCTCGACCGTCAGCGCGGTGCCGGCGCCGCTCTGCCAGTGCTGCGCCAGCCGCGCCGCGCCGACCCAACCGGCCAGCGCCAGCGCCGCCAGGAACGCCATCGCCGCCACCAGCGCCGGCAGCAGCCCGAAGCCCAGGGCCCGACGCAGGCCGAGCTCGTCGAATCCGGCGGGGCGCAGGCGGGACATGGACTTGGTCTGCCCCGGCCAGCCCGGTTCGGCAAGGCCGCCGGAGGATTCATGTTTCGCGCGCCGCCGCCCACCAACCCGGCGCGCGATGCCATCCGTGGATTGGCCGGAAGCGTCGGCCATTCCACGGATGGCATCAGGCCGCCAGCCCCAGCCGCCCGGCCGCCGCCGCCAGCCGCCGGTCCCGCGTCCAGAGCCGCGCATCCGGGGTCAACCGCGTCGCCGCCAGCAGATGCGCGTCCACATAGCCGATGCCGTGCCCGGCCAGGCCCGCGCGATCGATGAAGCCCAGCATCTCCGCCTCGGTCGCCACCGCGGCGCGCGGCAAGGCGGCGAGCAACTCCAGGATCTCCGCCCGCTGGCGCAGAGTGCCCAGCGCCAGCTCGCCGATCACGAACGGATGGGTCAGCACCTCGGTGCGCAGCAGCGCCCCGATCAGCTCCGGCACCCCCGATCGCAGGTGATCGACCCAGATCGCGGTATCGACCAGGATCACGCCGTCGGCGCGTCGCGGCGGGGCGGAACGGTCAAGCCGGGCTCGCTGCCGCCCAGCCGGGCCAGCCGGCGGGCGCTCTCGCGGGCGATCAGCGCGGCCAGCGCCTCCCGCACCAGCGCGGATTTCTCGGTCAGACCGGTGAGCGCCTGGGCGGCATGAAGGGCGTCGTCATCGAGGGCAAGGGTCGTACGCATCGCCGGACCTCCGCTTGAAGGCACGAATTTACGCATCATCTGATGCCCCGTCAAGCACGACCCTCCGCCAGCAGGCACAGTTCCTCGAACAGCACCGAAGCGCCGTTGAACGCGGTCAGCGTGCCGTGGTCGAACGGCGGCGCCACCTCCACCAGGTCGGCGCCGACGAAGCCCAGCCCGCGCAGCGCCCGCAGCAGCCGCAGCGCCTCGCGCATGGTGAGGCCGCCAGCCTCGGGCGTGCCGGTGCCGGGGGCCTCCGCCGGGTCCAGGCTGTCGATGTCGAACGACAGGTAAGTGGGCCCGTCCCCCACCACCCGCCGCGCTTCGGCGGCCACCGCCTGCCAGCCGAGATCGGCGAATTCGTCGATCCCGATCACCCGCATCCCCGATTGCGCGGAGAACCCCCACAGGCCGGGATCGTTCGTGGTGCCGCGGATCCCGATCTGCACGGTCCGCTTCGGGTCCAGCACCCCGGCCTCCACCGCCCGGCGGAACGGGGCGCCGTGATGGAAGCGCGAGCCGAGATAGTCGTCGCCGGTGTCGCAATGCGCGTCGATATGGATCATCCCCACCGGGGCGGCGGCGCCGAGCGCGCGCAGGATCGGGAAGCTGATCGAGTGATCGCCGCCGATCGAGAGCGGGACGATCCCCGCCGCCACCACGTCCCGGTAGAACGCGGCGATCTCCTCCAGCGCCTCCTCCAGCGCATAGGGTCGCTCGATCCAGCAATCCCCGAGGTCGCGCACCCGCCGGGCGGCGAAGGGCGCGACGCCGGTGGCGGCGTTGATCCGGCGCAGCAGGGTGGATTGCTCGCGCACCGCGCGCGGCCCGTGGCGGGCGCCGGAGCGATGCGTCACGCCGCCGTCGAACGGCACGCCGATGATGCCGATATCGACCCCGTCGAGCCGTTCGGCCACCGGGGTGCGAAAGCAGCTGGCGATGCCGGTATGCCGCGGCTGCGCCTGCGGATCGGCGAGGTCGGGGTAGTGCCGAGGGGGCTTGAGCATGGCCCCCTCATAGCCCGGACGGCCTCAGTGGACCATCAGCGGGATCATGTCGTGCTGGACGATCGCGGCGAGCGCGGTGGGTTCGTCCTCGGTCAGCGCCATCGGCGTGCCGTCGGCGGCATGAATGGCGAAGCGCGGCGCGCCATCGACCGTCACCGGGCGCACATAGGCGATCTGCGACAGGCCCAGCCCGGCGAGTTGCGTCTGGGTCAGGTGCCGGATGTCCACATAGCCGCCCTTCGGGGTTTCGGCTGGGGTGGGGGTTTGGTCGGTCATCGGTAGCACTCCATGGGCCCGCGGCGCGGCGCCCGGGTTGGCCGGACGTTCAGTCCCGGCTCGCGGTGGAATCGACCACCCGGGCGGCGCCGTTGGCGGCGGGGCGGGCGATCGGGATGGTCCGCACTTTCGCTTCCGGCTGCGGACGGGCCAGATCGACATGCAGCAACCCGTTGTCGAGCCAGGCGCCGGTCACCTCGATCCCCTCGGCCATCACGAAGGCGCGCTGGAACTGGCGCGCGGCGATGCCGCGATGGAGGAAGATGCGCTCGGCGCTGTCATCGGCCTGCCGGCCACGGATCACCAGCTGGTTGTCCTCCTGGGTGATCTGGAGGTCGTTCATGGTGAACCCGGCGACCGCCAGGGTGATGCGCAGGCCGTTCGGGCCGACCTGCTCGATGTTGTAGGGCGGGTAGCCATCCGAGGAGGTCTTGGCGGCGCGTTCGAGGATCTGTTCGAGATGATCGAACCCCAGGAACAGCGGCGAAGTGAAGACGCGAGTGGTGGACACGGCAGGCTCCCTCGGGCTGAGCGAAGCGGCGTCCGGAACCCGGCTGGCGGCATCCCGGACGCGCGAGCATGTGGCGCTTTGCTACGGAATTGCAAGGGCCACCAGCAAGGCCGCGAAATCCTCGGGCGGCGGGGTCTCGAAGCGCAGCGGCGCGCCGCTCACCGGATGGGCGAACCCCAGGCTCGCCGCGTGCAGCGCCTGGCGGGGGAAATCCAGCAGCCGCCCGCGCAGCGGTTCGCCGAGCCCGCGGGCGGCGGCCGGCACCCGGCGCAGATAGACCGGGTCGCCCACCAGCGGGTGCCCCTTCGCGGCCAGATGCACCCGGATCTGATGCGTCCGCCCGGTGGCGAGCCGGCATTCCAGCAGGCTCACCGCGCCCGCGAACACCTCGAGGGTGCGATAGCGGGTCAGCGCCTCCCGCCCGCCGCCATGCGGGCGGATCGCCATCCGCTTGCGCTCGCGCGGGTCGCGCCCGATCGCGCCCTCGATCTCGCCCGCCGCCGGCACCGGCAGCCCCCAGGCGAGGGCGAGATAGTGGCGCTCGGCACTGCGGGCGGCGAAGGCGGCGACCAGGCCGGCCATGGCGCGCTCGGTCTTGGCCGCGACCATGACGCCGGAGGTGTCCTTGTCCAGCCGATGGACGATCCCCGGGCGCTGCTCCCCGCCCACCGCGAGATCCGGCCCGCAATGGGCGATCAGGGCGTTGACCAGGGTGCCGTCCGGGTTCCCGGGCGCGGGATGCACCACGAGGCCGGGGGGTTTGTCGATCACGATCAGGTCGCGATCCTCATACAGGACCGCCAGCGGAATCGGCTGCCCCTGCGGCCGGGCCGGCACCGGGGCGGGCAGGGTGACGGTATAGACGCTGCCCGGACGCGGCCGGGCGGCGGCATCGGCGATGCGCGCCCCATCGGCGGCGACCGCGCCCGAGGCCAGCAGCGCCTGGAGGCGCGCGCGCGACAGGGCCGGGAAGCGCGCGGCCAGGAACCGGTCGAGCCGGGTGGCGGCGTCGGCCGCGGTCGCCTCGGCGCGGAGCGGCTTGTCGGGCATGGCGGTTGCGGATACCCCGGCGCCGGTTGCAAGGCGAGAGCGCGGATGCGGTGGCTGACTGCGGTGACGATCGGGATGGGGGTGCTGATCCTGATCGGCACCACGGTGCTGGTGGTGACGATCATCCACCGCGCCAGCGCCCCGGCCGCCCCGGGGCCGGCCTTCACCCGGAGGCTGGCGGTGGCCGCCGGCAGCCGGCTGGTGGGGGTGGCGGGCGCCGGCGGGCGGATCGCGGTGGCGCTGCATGGTGGCGGGCCGGACCGGCTGCTGCTGATCGACCCGCGCGACGGGCGGGTGGTGGGACGGGTGGTGCTGGGGCGATAGGGCTATGGCGCGCGCGCGGCGCAGGCAGGATCGCGCTCACCCGATCCATGCACACTGATCCGGCTTGGGTGTCTCAAGCCGGACCGCGCCGCCCGGAAACTACCGCCCCCGTCCGCCGACCGCCGCCAGCGCGTCCTCCAGCCCCGCGAACTCAAGCATCCGCCCGTCCGGGCCCAGCCCCCGCAGCTGCTCCGCGCCCCGCCACAGCAGCCACCGCCCGCCGCGCCGCGGGATCAGCGCCAGCACTTCCTCGTAATCCTCCCCCGGTCCGCCATGATCGAGCAGAATCGCCAGCTGCCAGCCACGCCGCGCCGCCGCCAGCCGCGCCCGCTCGAGCTCGGCCAGCGAAAACGCATACCCCGCCGGGCGCGGCGGGGAAGCGACGGGGTGGGTCATCGGGGGGAATCCTGCAACAGGCGCGCGGTCGCCGCCTGATGCCCCCCGCCGGCGCGGAAGGCAACCCCGCTCATCGCCCGCCCGCAGGGGAAGACGCCGCCAGCAGCCGGTGCAACAGCGCCAGCAGCGCCGCCGGATCGGCGGCGACCGGCCGGGCCAGATCCGACGCCGCCGTGCCGTCCACCGCCGCCATCGTCCGGCCGGCGAACAGCCGCGCGTCCGCCGGCCCCGCCTCCAGCACGGCAACCTCGCCGTGCCGCGGGTCGTTCTGGATCCGCTCGAAGGTCGCGCCCACCGCCGCCAGGCTGCCCTCCAGCACCTGCGCGAACCCGTCCGGCGAATGCAGCAGCACGCCGGTGATGCCGGCCACGGCAGTGTTGGCCCGGGCCTCGGCCAGGATCGACGCCAGCGCCGCCGCCTCGCCGCCGATGCGGCTGCGGCTCGCGTAGATCAGGCGGAACAGGCCGATTCCGGGCATGGCGGCATCCGCTGCGACGGCGCAAACCGCGCGATCACCGCGTCCAGCTCCTCGGCCGGGGCCGGGCGGCCGAACAGATAGCCCTGCACTTCCCGGCACCCCTCGTCGCGCACCGCATCCAGCTGCTCGAGCGTCTCCACCCCCTCGGCGATGGTGCGCATCCCCAGGCTGGTGCCCAGCCCGGTGATCGCCCGCACGATCGCCCGCCCCTCGGCCACGCCACGCCCGCCGGAGACGAAGCTGCGATCGATCTTGATCTTGTCGAACGGAAAGCTCTGCAACCGGGTGAGCGAGGAATAGCCGGTGCCGAAATCATCCATCGCGATCCGCACCCCCTGCTCGCGCAGCCGGCCCAACGTGGCGAGCGTGGTCTCGGGGTTGGTCAGCAGGGCGCTCTCGGTCACCTCGATCTCCAGCCGATGCGCCGGCAGGCCGGAATGGCGCAGCGCCTCCCCCACCGCGGCCAGCAGATCCCCCTGTTCGAACTGCAAGGCGGAGACGTTGACGCCCACGAACAGCGGCTCCGGCCAGCGCATCGCCTCCCGGCAGGCGGTCATCAGCACCCAGGCGCCGATCGGCGCGATCAGCCCGATCTCCTCGGCCAGCGGCACGAACAGCGCCGGCGAGACCGGCCCCAGCGCAGGATGCCGCCAGCGCAGCAGCGCCTCGAACCCCAGCAGGCGGGCGCAGGTCACATCGACCTGCGGCTGGTAGTGCAGGGCGAACTGGCGCAGCGCGAAGGCGCGGCGCAGGTCGGTTTCCATCCGCCGGCGGGTCTCCGACCGGCTCTGCATCTCCGGCGTGAAGGCGGCGCAGCGGCCGCGCCCGGCCGCCTTGGCCGCGTGCAGCGCCATCGCCGCGCGGCGGACCAGCGTGTCGGCATCCCGTCCGTCCTGCGGCGCCCGCGCGATCCCCGCCGACAGCCCCACCGTCACCGGCTGGCCATGGATCAGATAGGGCCGGCCCAGCACATCCATCAGCCGCCGCGCCAGGCCCTCGAGTTCGGGCGGGTCCGAAGTGTCGGCCACCACCACCGCGAACTCGTCCCCGTCCAGCCGCGCCGCCAGGTCCGACCCGCGCAGCGCCCGGCGCAGCCGCGCCGCCAGGGTCGCGAGCAGCCGGTCCCCGATCTGCGGTCCCAGGGTGTCGTTGACGATACGAAAGCGGTCGATGTCCAGCATCAGCAGGCCCAGGCCCTGATCGGCGCTGTCGGCCAGGCGCGCGGTCAGCGCCGCGCGGAAGCCGGTGCGGTCGGCGAGCCCGGTCAGCGGGTCGGGCCGCGCCAGCGGGCAGACCGCCGGCGCCTCCACCTCCGGGCGCAACAGCAGTGCCAACCGCCGGTGCGGCAGCGCCACCCGGCGCACCGCGAAGGCCGCCCCCTCGGCGTCGGTCAGCCGCGCCTCATCCGGCCCGGACGGGGTCGCCAGCCGGTCGAACGCGGCGCGCGCCGCCGGTGCCAGCCGGGCCCGGTCCAGCAGCTCCGGCAGGCCGAGCCCGGCCGGCGGATCGTCCTCCAGCGCCAGCAGCCGCGCCGCCTCCGCCGTCACCAGCCCCAGCGAGCCGTCGGCCTCCAGCAGCAGCGCCGGGCCTTCCAGCGCCGCCAGCAGCGATGCGGCCTCATCCGCCGGCTCGGCGGTCGGCATGGCATCGGCGGTGGCAGGGTCGGTGCCCATTCGAAGGCTCGGTCCGCGGGTTGTTCCGCGCACCATGCCGGGCGGAGAGTAAACAAACTCTTGCCGCCGCCCCCGCCTATCGTCGCCCCGCCTATCGTCGCCCCGCCTATCGTCGCCCCGCCTATCGTCGCCCCGCCTGGCGCCGCCCCGCCTGGCGCCGCCAAGCCGCCGCGGTCAGGGTGTTCTCCAGCAGGCAGGCGATGGTCATCGGGCCGACCCCGCCGGGCACCGGGGTGATCGCGCCGGCCACCTCGCGCGCCTCGGCGAACGCCACGTCGCCGGCAAGCCGCCCGTCGGCGCCGCGATTGATGCCGACATCGATCACCGTCGCTCCCGGCGCGATCCAATCCCCGCGCACCATCCCGGGCCGACCGACCGCGGCGATCAGAATCTCCGCGCGGCGGCACTCGGCGGCCACGTCGCGGCTCCGGGAATGCACGATGGTCACGGTGGCGTCCGCCGCCACCAGCAGCGCCGCCATCGGCCGGCCGACGATGGCGGACCGCCCCAGCACCACCGCCCGCGCCCCGCGCGGCGCCACCCCCGCCGCCGCCAGCAGCCGCATCACCCCGAGCGGCGTGCACGGCACCAGCCCGGGCTGGCCGGACGCCAGCGCGCCCACGTTGAGCGGATGGAATCCGTCCACGTCCTTCGCCGGATCGATCGCCGCGATCACATGCGCCGGCGCGATCTGCGGCGGCAGCGGCAGCTGCACCAGGATGCCGTCCACCTCCGGATCGGCGTTCAGGCGCGCGATCTCGGCCAGCAGCGCCGCCTCGGAGGTAGCGCCCGGCAGGCGGAGGCTGCGCGCCGCGAATCCGGCGGCGGCGGCGGCACGGTCCTTGTTGCGGACATAGACCGCGCTGGCCGGGTCCTCGCCCACCAGGATCACCGCCAGACCGGGGCGATAGGGCAGGTTGGCCACCCGGGCCGCGAGGTCCGCCCGCAGCGCCGCGGCCAGCGCCTTGCCGTCGATCAGTCGCGCTGTCACAGCGCCGCCACCCGCGCCGCCAGGGT
>JAKBCO010000125.1 GCA_021807785.1 Pseudomonadota bacterium | reverse complement strand
GGCGTCGTCACCGGCGCCGCCGATGACGACCCCTCCGGCATCGTCACCTACGCCCAGGCCGGCGCCGCTTTCGGCTACGGCCTCGGCTGGGCGGTGGTGCTGACCTTGCCGTTCATGGTCGCGGTGCAGGAGATCAGCGCCCGGATCGGCCGCGTCACCGGCGCCGGCATCGCGGGCACGCTGCGCGCCCATGCGCCGCGTCCGCTGCTGCTGGCGATCGTGGCCCTGCTGGTGGTGGCGAACGTGGTCAATCTCGGCGCCGATATCGGTGGCATGGCGGAGGTGGCACGCCTGCTGGCCGGCGGCCCGGCCTGGGTCTGGGCCGGCGGCTTCGCCCTGTTCTGCGCCGTCGTTGAGGTATGGGTGGCCTATCGCCGCTACGTTCTCTATCTGAAATATCTGACCCTGGCGCTGCTGGCCTATGTCGCCCTGCTGTTCGTGATCCACGTGGCCTGGCTGCGCGTCCTGGTCGCGGTGCTGGTGCCGCATGTCGCGCTGAACCGGGCGGCGCTCACCATGCTGGTGGCGGTGCTCGGCACCACCATCAGCCCCTATCTCTTCGTCTGGCAGGCCGCCGAGGAGATCGAGGACATGCAGATCTCCGCCGACCCGCGTCCGCTGCGCGAGCGCGCCGACGGCGGCGCCGAGATTGCCCGCATCGACGCCGATACCTGGGGCGGCATGGGCTATTCCAACCTGGTCTCGCTGGCGATCATCATCGGCACCGCCGCCACCCTGCACGCGCATGGGGTGACCGATATCGCGACCCCGGCGCAGGCGGCACAGGCGCTGGCGCCCATCGCCGGGCGCTTCGCGGAGCTGATCTTCGCCCTCGGCGTGCTGGGCACCGGGCTGCTGGCGGTGCCGGTGCTGGCGGGA
Organism: Pseudomonadota bacterium; assembly: GCA_021807785.1. Taxonomy (GTDB): domain Bacteria; phylum Pseudomonadota; class Alphaproteobacteria; order Acetobacterales; family Acetobacteraceae; genus JAJZVS01. Next base: position 8,698 of record JAKBCO010000125.1, on the reverse strand, counting down.
TCGACCGCCTATGCGCTGAGCGAAACCATGGGCTGGAGGGAGGGGCTGGAACGCAAGGCGGGCGACGCGCGCGGCTTCTACGCCACCATCGCCCTGGCGACCTTGCTGGGGGCGGGGATCGTGATCTCGCCGATCGACCCGATGCGGGCGCTGGTCTGGGCCGCCGTGATCAATGGCGCGGTGGCGGGTCCGGTGATCGCGGCGATGGTGGTGCTGGGGTCGTTGCGTTCGGTCATGGGGGATTATGTGCTGCCGCCGTGGCTGCGCTGGTTCGGCTGGGGCGGGGCGGCGCTGATGGTGGCAGCGACGGTGGGAATGCTGGTGCTGTAGCGGTCAGTCGAAGAAATCCTCGTCCAGCCGGCGGATTTGTAGCACGGCCTCCACCCGACAGCCAACATCGTACCGTATCATCAGCTGCGTCAGGCGCTCTCCGTCGATCAGCACGATCCGCTTGCTCAGATACTCGGCGGTCTCACGTGCCTGCGGCGAGAATGCAGAGGTGGTGACAAACAATCCCTTGGCCGCCTTGTGGCGATCCAGGCTGCCGAAGAAATCACGAACCGGACCGGCGCCGATCGTGTTGCCGGGCGCGTACCGCTTCGCCTGGACATAGACCCGATCGAGTCCCAGCGCGTCCTGGTCGATGACCCCGTCCACACCGTCATCGCCGCTTTTCCCCAACACCCGCCCGGCATCTGCGGTGGCGCCTCCATACCCCATCCGTTCCAGAAGATGAACGATCAACCGTTCGAAGAACGAGGGCGGGGCGCTGGCGATGCGGGCCAGAAGGTCCTGCGCAAGCGCAGCTTCGATCTGTCGATGCGCCGCGCGCATGATCTCGAGGGGGGTTTCTTCGGCCGGGCCGTCAGGCCGGGCGGTGGCAAGCTGGGGCGGTGCCCGGGTAGCGTCCACAAAGCTGCAGAACTCCGGAAACTGGCGCAGCACGGAATTGTCGATCCGATCTGCGTGGCTTTTCAGCATCTCCGTGCCCCGGCGGGTGATCCGAATCACCCCTCGCTTCGGCGTATCGACCAGCCCGGCCTTGGCCAGATAGGTCTTCGCCCAGTGAAGCCGTGTCCGCAACAACGATCCGCGCCCGGAAGGAACCGTGGCCGCCCGGTCGGCCGCGCTGAGACCCAGCCGATCGGCAAGGATGTCCGTTGCTTCCCCAACCGACAGGTCCCCTTCAGCCGCCAGAGCCAGCACCGGGCGCATCAGGGTCTGATAATCCGGGACTGGCATGGCAGCGTGCTCCGGAACGTCGCTTGCTGGCCCTCAATAGCAGGCGGTGGGTTCGGCGGCGACAGGCTGCCGGCGGCTACTCCGGCTCCGGGATGAAATCGTAGCGCCCGATCCCTTGCACCAGCAGATACCGGCTGACCCGATCCGCGGGATTGCCGGCCCGATGCACCACCCCGGGCGGCAAGGTCAGGCTTTGCCCCGGGGCCAGCCGCTCGCTCCGCGGCGGGTCGCGGACATCCACCGCGATGGTGCCTTCCAGGCACCAGAACCGGTCGGTCACCGCCGAGTGATGGTGCCAGCGATGCTTGGCGCCGGGGGCGAGCACATACTCCACCACCCGCACCTCCGGGGTCTGCAAGACCACCCGGGGCTGGTCGGTCGCCGCGGTTGATCCCTGGTCCATTCGGCCCTGGTCCATTCAGCCCCTCCCGCGCCGGCGGTCCCGGCGAATTCGTATCCTGAATACCGATCATGCGCCCGACCCGGCGAGCGCGCAACCCGCCCGCCGGCGGGTCGAACCGCCGGGTCGGGGGCTTACCCGCTCACCGCGCCGATCCGCGCCAGCGCTTCCTCCCGCCCCAGCGCCGCCAGGGTGGCATCGATCCCCGGGCTGGTGGTGGACCCGGTCAGTGCCGCGCGCAAAGGCTGCGCCACCTGCCCCAGCTTGAGCCCCGCCCGGTCGGCGAACGCGCGCAGCGCCGCATCCAGCGCCGCGGCCGAAAAATCCGTCCCCGCCAGCGCCGGGGCCAGGTCGCGCAGCATGATCCGCGCCTCCGGCGTCAGCTGCGCCCGCGCCTTGGCATCCATCGGCAACGGCAACGGCTGGGCCAGGAACGCCGCCGTATCGGCGAGCTCGACCAGCGTCTTCGCGCGCTCCTTGAGCCCCGGCATCAGCGCGCGGATGCGCGCCGCGGCGATCCCACCCACCGCCAGCCCCGGGCGATGGGCCAGGCGCTCCAGCACCTCCCGGGTCAGCCGCTCGTCATCGGCCGCGCGCAGATAGACCCCGTTGACATGCGCGAGCTTGCGATAATCCAGCCGCGCCGCCGCCCGCCCGACATCGGCCAGATCGAACAGCGCGATCGCCTGATCGCGGTCGATGATCTCGGCATCGCCATGCCCCCAGCCGAGGCGCAGCAGGGCATTGCAGAGCGCCTCCGGCAGATAGCCCTGCTCGCGGAACTCGAGCACCGAGACCGCGCCGTGGCGCTTCGAGAGCTTCGCCCCGTCTTCGCCATGGATCAGCGGGATATGCGCGAATTCCGGCGGCTCCCAGCCGAGCGCCCGGTAGATCTGCACCTGGCGGAAGGTGTTGGTCAGGTGATCGTCGCCGCGGATGACATGGGTGATGCCCATGTCATGGTCGTCCACCACCACCGCGTGGAGGTAGGTGGGGGTGCCGTCGCTGCGCAACAAGATCAGATCGTCGAGTTCCGCGTTGGCCACGCGGACCTCGCCCTGCACCAGGTCCTGGACCACGGTGTCGCCCGCGCGCGGGGCGCGCAAGCGGATCGCCGGTGCCACGCCCGCCGGGGCCTCGGCCGGGTCACGGTCGCGCCAGCGCCCGTCATAGCGCGGCGGGCGGCCGGCGGCGGCGGCGGCGGCGCGCATCTCCGCGAGCTCGGCGGGGGTGCAGTAGCAGCGATAGGCTTGGCCGGCGGCGAGCATGGCCTGGGCCGCCTCGGCGTGGCGGGCGGCGCGGGTGGATTGGAAGAGCGGCGGTTCGTCGGGCGCGAGGCCGAGCCAGGCGAGCCCGTCAAGGATGACCTGGGTGGCTTCTTGGGTGCTGCGGGCGCGGTCGGTGTCCTCCACGCGCAGCAGATACTGTCCGCCGTGGTGACGGGCGAACAGGTAGTTGAACAGCGCGGTGCGGGCGCCGCCGATGTGGAGCAGGCCGGTGGGGCTGGGGGCGAAGCGGGTGCGGACGGTCATGCGGGGCGATTAGCGCCGGGCGGGCGGGGGGGCAACTTGCGAAGATGTCAGGGCACGGGCAATTTGCGCGCGCAGCCCGGGAGCCCACGCGATGGACGCGGCGGAACACTGGATCACCGACCAAGCCACCCTGGCCGCGCTCTACGGCGCGCCCTCCGAAGCGGCGATCCGCAAGGAAGTGGACCACATCCCCGATGTCTATCGCGCCTTCATCGAGGCCGCGCCCTTCGTCACCCTGGCCACCGCCGGACCGGACGGGCTCGACGTCTCCCCGCGCGGCGATCCGGCCGGGTTCGTCACCGTCGAAGACGCCCAGACCCTGCTGATCCCCGACCGGCGCGGCAACAACCGCACCGATTCGCTGCGCAACCTGATCGCCGATCCGCGCCTTGCGCTGCTGTTCCTGATCCCCGGCATCGGCGAGACCCTGCGGGTGAACGGGCGCGGACGGATCTCGGTCTCCCCCGCGCTGCTGGCGCGCTTCCCCGCGCAGGGCAAGCTGCCGCGCTCGGTCATCGTGGTGACGGTGGAGCGGGTCTATTTCCAGTGCCCGAAGGCGATCGTGCGGTCGGAGCTGTGGAATCCGGCCAGGCACCTGCCGCGTTCGGCGCTGCCGAGTTCCGGCACCATCCTGGCCGCGCTGACCCGAGGCGCGGTGGGCGGGGCCGACTATGACGCCGCCTATCCGGCGCGGCTCGCCGAGACGATCTACTGAGGGTCCGATGGACGAATCCGCCATTCTGGCCGAACTCAGCCGCATCCTGGGCGAGGTGCTGGACGATGCCACCCTCAGCCTGGGCATGACCACCGAGCGGGCCGACGTGCCGGGCTGGGATTCGTTCGCCTATATCAACTTCATCGTCGGGGTGGAGACCGCCTTCGGGGTGAAGTTCAAGGTGGCGGAAGTGGAATCCTTCCCCGACGTGGGCGCGATCGTGCGCGCCCTGATCGCGCGCGGCGCGGCGGCGAAGGGCGCCTGACCCGGCCGGAATGCTCTTCAACTCCTACGCGTTCATCTTCGGCTTCCTGCCGCTGGCGTTGGCCGCGTTCTGGCTGGCCGGCCGGTTCGGGCGGGATGCGGCGCTGCTGGCGCTGATCCTCGCCTCGATCGCGTTCTATGCGTTCTGGCGCCCGTTCAACGTGGTCCTGATGGCGCCCTCGATGGCGCTGAACTACCTGATCGCGCGGCAGTTGCAGCGCGACGCCGAGGCCCGGCCCGGCCGCGCCCGGGTGCTGCTGCTGGCCGGCATCGGCTTCAACGTCGCCTTCCTCGGGTATTTCAAATATCTGGCGTTCGGCGAAACGGTCGTCAACGACGTCTTCGGCGCCGGCCTGATCCTGACCCACGTGATCCTGCCGCTCGGCATCTCCTTCATCACCTTCCAGAAGATCGCCTTCCTCATCGATGTCCAGGCCGGGCGGATCGAACGCTTCACCCTGCGCGATTACGTGCTCTTCGTGCTCTTCTTCCCGCAGCTGATCGCCGGGCCGATCGTCCACTACCGGGAGATGATGCCGCAGTTCCACGCCGCCCCCTGCCGCTTCCGCGCCGAGGATGCCGCGGTCGGGATCAGCCTGTTCTCGTGCGGACTCTTCAAGAAAGTGGCGCTGGCCGACCCGATCGCGACCTATGTCTCGCCGATCTATGCCGCGACCGCCGCGGGGCATCCGCCCGGGCTGTTCGGCGCCTGGTTCGCCGCCCTCGGTTTCACCTTGCAGGTCTATTTCGATTTCTCCGGCTATACCGACATGGCACTGGGGCTCGCACGGCTGTTCGGAATGCAGCTGCCGCCCAATTTCAACTCCCCGCTGCGTGCCTCCAACATCGTCGATTTCTGGCTGCGCTGGCACATGACGCTGACGCGGTTCCTGACCGCCTATATCTACAACCCGCTCAGCCTCACCCTGACGCGCAAGCGGGTGGCGCGCGGCAAGCGGGTGCTGGGCGGGCGCAACCCGTCCTGGTCGGCCTTCGTCCCGCTGCTGATGTTCCCGACCGTGCTGACCATGTTCATCTCGGGTCTATGGCACGGCGCCGGCTATACCTTCATCCTCTGGGGTCTGCTGCACGGCGTCTATCTGGTGGTCAACCATGCCTGGCGGCTGCTCCGGCCGCGGCTGTTTCCGGACGCGAAGCGCTACGCGCGCTGGGCCAGGGGCGCGGGGTTCGCGTTGACCTTTCCCGCGGTGGTGATCTCGATGGTGATGTTCCGCGCGTCCTCGGTCGCGGCGGCGCTCGCCATCTGGCACGGGATGACCGGGGCGGGTGGTGCGACGATTCCGGCGGTGGTGCTGCATGGGCTGGGGACGCTCGGCCGCTCGCTGCGGGCGCTCGGGATCGGCGGCAGCGCCAGCTCGGGCGCGATCTTCGTGCATGGTTGGCTGTGGCTGGCGGCGGGGCTCGCGATCGCGCTCGGGGCGCCGAACACGTTGCAGATCCTGGCCGATCACGGCCCGGCGCTGGGGGTGAAGCCGGCGCCGGGGCGGCGTGTGATCTGGCGCCCGTCGGCGGGCTGGGCGGTGGCGCTGGCGGCGGTGGCCGGGGTCGGCATTCTCTCGCTCGGCCAGCTCTCCACTTTCATCTACTGGCAGTTCTGAGCCGCATGGCCCGCTTCTGCCGGATCTGGCTCGGCGCGCTGATCGCCCTCCTCGCGCTGGTGGCGGCCTTCAACCTGGTGGTCGATCCGTATCTGGTGTTCGGGATGCCCCGCATCGCCGGCTTCAACGCCCTCAAGCCCGGCGCCGAGACCCATGAGCGCATGGTCAAGACCTATCAGCTCGAACGCCGCCGGCCGGTCACGGTGATCCTGGGCAGTTCGCGCGCCGACAACGGCATCGATCCCGCCAGCCGCTTCTGGCCGGCCCGGCTGCGGCCGATCTACAATCTGGCGATCGACGGCGCGAGCCAGCCCGAGTTGCTCGCCTTCCTGCGCGAGGCCTGGGCCACCGGCCGGCTGAAAGGCGCCATCGTCCAGCTCGATTTCGAGAATTTCCTGTGGTTCCAGGGGAAGGTGCCGGCCGCTTCCGGGACCATGCGGCGCTTCCTGCCGGCGGCGAGCCACCTGCCGCCGCGGGTGCGCTTTTTGCAACGCCTGCACGACATGTTCCTCGCCACCCTCACCCTCGGCGCGCTGAAGGACAGCGTGACCACGGTGTTCGAGCAGACCAAGCCGGTGCCGACCCTCACCCGCGACGGCTACGCCACCGATGCGATCTTCCGCCGCTGGATCGCCGCCGACGGCACCCGCGCATTGTTCGTGCAGAAAACGCCCGAGGACATGTGGAAGGCCCTGCGCGGCGCCCGCAACCTCGCCCGCGGCGATCCGCCGCTGCCACAGATGGCAAGCCTCAGGGCGATGATCGCCTTCTGCCGTGCCCACCACATCCGGCTGACCCTGCTGGTCCCGGCCATGCCGGCGGCCTTGCTCGAGATTTTCGATCAGGCCGGGATCTGGCCGGATTTCATCGCCTGGCAGCGCGCGCTGGTGAAAGCCCTGCCCGCCGACGGCAGCGTGACGCTGTGGGATTTCGCCGGCTGGAACCGCTATGCCCTCGAACCCGAGCCGGCCACCCGCGATCAGCCCACGCGCTGGTTCTGGGAACTCACCCATTTCACCCCGGCGCTCGGGGATCGCATGATCGCGCGCATGGAGGGGCGGGGCCGCGATCCGGGCTTCGGGTTGCGCCTGACCGCTTCCAGCCTGCCCGGCTGGGTGGCGGCGCAGCAGCGCGCCAACCTCGCCCATGCCTGCGGCCCGGACCCGGCGCCGCTGCTCGCGCCCTGGCCCTCCCCGCCGCGCTACGCCTCGCCCTGCGCCGGGGCACGGGCGGCGGCGTCGCCCTGAGCCTCGGCCCAGACCCGCAGCACCCCGAGCACGCCGGCGATCGACGCCGCGGCGCGATCGGCGCGCTCCGGGGTGGTGACGAACCAGCGCACCGGCCGCAGCGCCGGATCGGCCGGCATCACCGTCGCGCGCGTGCCGGCAACCGTCACCGCCACCCCCGCGCCCTCGGCACCCACCCGCCCGCGGAGGTCCCACAGCGCCAGCGCATCGGCCAGCAGGTCGCGCAGCGCGGCCTGGGTCACAGGCACGGGCCGGCCAGGAACTCGGGCGCGATCCGCCGCTTCTGCCAGCGCCCGTCATCCAGGCTGCCGAGCCAGCGTCCGGCCTCCACCACCACCTTGCCGCGCAGCACCGTCAGGCAGGGCCAGGCATCCATCTTCCGGCCTTCCCAGGGCGTGTAGTCGGCCTCGTGCAGGTCCGCTGCCCGGATCACCCGCTGGTCGGCCGGGTCCAGCACGCAGATATCGGCATCCGCCCCGGCCACCAGCGCCCCCTTGCGCGGGTAGAGTCCCATGATCCGCGCCGCGTTGGCGGCGACCAGATCGACGAAGCGGTTGAGCGAATAGCCGCGCTTGCCCACCATCTCGGTGAACATCAGCGCCACCCGCGGCTCGACGCCGGCGTTGCCGCCGGTGGTATCGTCGATCCGTACCCCTTGCAGCTTCTGTTTCAGGGTGCAGCAGATCTCGTCGGTGGCGACGCAGTTGATCGCCCCGTCGAGGGTGCCCTGCCAGAGCGCCGCCTGATCCTCGGCCGATTTCAGCGACGGGTAGGTGTGATAGATCTGCCCGTTCGGGCGCCGGTAGTCGTCGGACGTGTAGAGCATGTACTGGTGCAACGATTCCCCGTAGATCGGCACCCCGCGCGCGCGCGCCTCGCGGATCGCGGCGACGCCGGAGGCCGCCGAGGTGTGCATCATATAGAGCGCGGTGCCCGGCACCTTCTCGGCCAGGCGGATGACGCGGCGGAACGAGATGTCCTCCGACAGGGTGTTGTGGACCTCGGCCATGTTGGTGAATTCGGCGCGCCCCTCGCGGATCAGCTTGCCGTACATGTGCATGACGATGTCGTTGTCCTCGGAATGGATCACGCCGAGGCCGCCGGCTTTCGCCAGCACCTGGAACACCTCCCAGATATCGCCGAAATCCACCATCCGCCCCTTGCGGGAGGGGGTGATGTCGGTGGTGAAGATCTTGATGGTGGCAAAGCCGGCGCCGATCGCCTCGGCGAGTTGGGGCAACAGCGCCGGCGGCAGCGCGCCCTGGACCATCATGTGCTGGGCGTAGTCGCAGGCGGAATGACCCTGCCAGTCGGCCTCGCGGGCGGCGATCGCCTCCGCGACGGTGGGGCGGGCCTGTACCTGGGTGAAATCGATCAGGGTGGTGGTGCCGCCATGGACGGCGGCGCGGGTCACCACGTCGGGCGGATCGGTCAGGTCCGCCCCGCCCGAGGGGTTGGGCAGGTGCCATTTGCAATGCACATGCGGGTCGATCCCCCCCGGCATCACGATCTTGCCGGTGGCGTCGATCAGCCGCGCGCCTTCCGGCACGGGCAGGGTTCCAGCGGCGGCGACGGCGACGATGCGCTCGCCTTCGATTGCGAGGTCGAAGGCGCCCACCGCCTGCGGGGTCACCACCCGATCGCCGCGGATCACCAGATCGATCATCATTCCCTCCCGT
>JAKBCO010000124.1:8072-9591 GCA_021807785.1 Pseudomonadota bacterium | reverse complement strand
GGCGGCGCGCGCCTATTGGACCCGCGTCGCCGGACAGGCGGCACGGGGGGAACGGGCGGTGCTGGCGGCGTGGGACGACGGGGTGCTGGCGGGCACGGTCAGCCTCGACCTTGCCACCGCGCCCGACCAGCCGCATCGCGCGGCGGTGAAGAAACTGCTGGTGGGGCGGGCGCAACGCCGCCGCGGTCTGGCGCGCGCGTTGCTGGCCGGGGCGGAGGCGGAGGCGCGGTTGCGGGATCGGCGGCTGCTGACCCTGGAGACCACCGAGGGGCCGGCCGCCGCCCTCTATCGCGCCGCCGGGTGGGTGGAGACGGGGCGGTTGCCGGGCGGCCGGCTCGATCCATCGGGGGCGGCGATCGATTCGCTGCTGTTCCACCGGTCGCTGGCTTGAACCCCGCGGCTTGGCGTGCTGGTAAGCGGGCACGGAGGAACTCGCCCATGGCCGCACGCGCCACGACCGCTCCGGGACCGAAGCGTCCCGAACCCCCCTGGTTGCTCGCCGCCTGGATGGGGGTGGGGCTCGGCGTCCTGGCGTCGGGCGCGATGGTGCTGGGGGCGCTCTCGGCCCGCCCCGGCGGCGGGGGATGATCGCGCTTGCGGCCCGGGATGCCAGGGGGGACGCCGCGGGGGATGCCGGGGGGGATGCCGGGAGGGACGCCGGGGTGGTGCTGGCGCCCGAGGCCGGGGCGATCCTGGGCTGGCGGATCGGCCGGGTGCCGATCCTGCGCCCGGCGGGGCCGGAGGCGGTACTGGGCGGGCGGGCGCGCGGGATGGGGGCGTATCCGCTGGTGCCGTTCTCCAACCGCATCGGCGGCGGCGGGTTCCGCTTCCAGGGCCGGGATTACCGGCTGACCCGCGCCGATCCGGGGTTTGCCACGCCGATCCATGGCGTGGGCTGGGTGCGGCGATGGGCGGTGGTCGCCCGAGACGAGGCTTCGGCGGTGCTGCGGCTGCGGCATCCGTGCGCGCCGGCGGATCTGGCGCTGTGGCCGTTCCCGTTCACCGCCACGCTGCGGGTGTGGCTGGCGCCGACCCGGCTTACGCTGACGATGCGGCTGGTGAACGAGGCCGCCGGCCCGGCGCCGGCCGGCCTCGGACTGCATCCGTATTTCCCGCGTCCGCCCGGGGCGCGGCTGCAATTTGCCGCCACCGGCGCCTGGGTCGCGGATGCGGCGCGGCTGCCGCTCGCGCATGGGACGGTTCCGCCGGCGTGGGATCATGCCGCCGGGCGCGATGTGGGCACGGTGGCGCTGGATGATGTGTTCACCGGCTGGGATGGGGTGGCGGTGCTGGATTTGCCGCCGTGGCGGCTGCGGATGGAGGCAAGCGCGGCGTTCCGGCATCTGGTGGTGTTCACCCCGCCTGGGGCAGGGTTTTTCTGCGTGGAGCCGGTGAGCCACATGACCGATGCGGTCAACCGCGAGGGCGCGACGGGGTTGGTGGTCCTGGCGCCGGGGCAGGCGCTGGAGGGCGAGGTGACGATGACGGTGGAAGGCATCGGGACGGTGGAAGGCATCGG
>JAKBCO010000124.1:0-7972 GCA_021807785.1 Pseudomonadota bacterium | reverse complement strand
GACGGTGGAAGGCATCGGGACGGTGGAAGGCATCGGCTGAACGCCGGCGCCCGCCGCTTCGCGTCTGCCGACGTTTCCTGGTTCGGCTTGAGCGCCGTTTCCTCGTCCCGGCCTGAACCCTCAACAGGCGCCGCGCGGAGCGGGGGTCAAGGATGGCCCGCCCCTATCGGCGGGCCACCGCGCAGCGGCGCGCAGCGTCCTTGACGCCCGCGAGCACGGCGCCAGGCTCGGGCAGGTCGGGCGCCCGCCGCCCCGTACCGCGACGCCCTACCGCGCCCCCAGCCGCCGCAACGCCCGATCCACCCATTTCGCCGTCAGCTTCTCCTGCACGCCGTTCTGGGCCAACCGCTCGTGCAGCGCCGGGAAATCCACCCGGTCCAGCGCCTGGTCCTGGTTGAAGCAGGAGAACACCAGCCGCCGTTCCCCGCTCGCCGGGTCGATCTGCGGTTGCAGGCACTGCGCGCAGACCTCCTTCATCATGCACTGCATCGGCGAGTTGATGGAGCCGATGGCGGTATGATCCGCCGGCAGCATCCCGGCCAGCACCCCCGATCGCGCCGCCCCCACCGCCTGCATCATCCGGTCGGAGCCGATGGCGATCAGATGCCCGCATTCGGCCAGCGTCACCGCCTGCGCGCCGAGGCGGCCCGAGCCGTAGGCGGCCATCGCCTGCACGATATTGCCGACGAAGGCGCGATCCCGCGGGCGGTCGGGGCTCGGAGCGAAGCCCGGCGCCTCGTCGCAGCACCAGACGATGACGTCGGCGGCGCGCTCGATCTCGGCCACCTTGTAGCGGTCGATCACCCGCTTGTAGCCGGCGAAATAGAGTACCCGGGTGCCCCGCGCGCGCAGGGCGGCGCCGATGGAGAACAGCACCGCGTTGCCGAGTCCGCCGCCCACCAGCGCCACCGTGCTGCCCTCCGGCAGTTCGGTGGGCGCCCCGGTGGGTCCCATCAGCACCACCGGCTCGCCGGGTTTCAGCGCCGCGCAGAGGTCGGAGCTGCCGCCCATCTCGAGGGCGATGATGGAGACCAGCCCGCGCGCCGGGTCGGTCCAGGCGCCGGTCATCGCCAGGCCCTCCATCGCCAGCACCGTGCGGCCCGAGGCTTCGGCCAGCACCGGGGCCAGGGTCTCGAAATTCTGCAGGCGGAAGAACTGGCCGGGGCGGAAGGCGCGCGCCGCCGCCGGGGCGTGCAGCACCACTTCGACGATGTTGGGGGTCAGCCGCTCCACCGCGTGGACGCGCGGGACCAGGGCCTCGCGGCAGGCGGCGATCAGCGCCGGGCCGGTCGGCGCGGAGGCCGCCAGCGCCGCCAGCGCGCGCGAGACCACCGGATAGCCGCGCTTGGCGCTGCCCATCGCCTTGACCACGTTGCCGAAGAAGCTCGGGTGCAGGTCGCCGAAGAAGCTGATGGCGCGCCCATCCGCGGTGCGGTGCATCAGCACCTGCGCCGCCGCCGGCTTGGCGAGGCCGCGGACCGGCGTGACCGGCGCGCCGGTTTCGTCGAGTGCCTGGAAATAGCGCCCGTCGAGGGCGATCCGCCCGTCCTCGCGCGCCAGCACGGTGTTGGGCTGGGTGCCGGCGGCGACCAGGATCGCGCGGGCCGGCAGGGTCACCTCGGTGCCGTCGGCGCCGGCGAGGCGCAGGGCACGGGCATGGCCATGGGCGTCGGTTTCCACCGCGACCGGGGTCAGGCCCTCGGCGAAGTGCACGCCTTCCTCCAGCGCCTTCGCCACTTCCTCGTGGTTGAGGGTGTAGGAGGGGCTGTCGATCAGCCGGCGCCGATAGGCGATGGTGGCCCCGCCCCAGCGGTCCAGCAGCGGGATGAAATCCGGCGCCCGGCCGGCGCTGGCCGCCGCTTCGCGTTCCTCGGCGAGGGCGGCGGCATGGGCCAGGAACTCCTCGGCGATGGCGGCGTCCTCTTCGGTCCAGCCGGCGCGCACCGCCGCCGCGCCGCGTTCGGCCGCCAGCACCCGATAGCGGGCGGCGAATTTCTCCACCTGGCGGACGTAGTAGGCGAGGCTCTCGGTCGCGGTATCGATCGCGGTCAGCCCGCCGCCGATCACCACCACCGGCAGGCGGAGCTGGAGATTGGCGATCGAGGCTCGCTTGGCCGCCCCGGTCAGCTGCAAGGCCATCAGGAAATCGGAGGCCGCGCGCACGCCGCGAGCCAGGCCGTTCGGGATGTCCAGCATGGTCGGCCGGCCGGCGCCGAGGCAGAGCGCGACATGGTCGAAGCCCATGGCGAAGGCCTCGTCCACACCGAGCGTGCCGCCGAAGCGCACGCCGCCGAACTGGGCGAATTCCGGGCGGCGTTCCAGCAGGATGCGGATGAGTTTCAGGTAGTTCTTGTTCCACCGCACGGTGATGCCGTATTCGGCGACGCCGCCGAAGCCGGCCATCACCCGGTCGTCGAGGCTCTCGTACAGGCTGGCGACATCGCGCACCGGCGCGGCGGGGTCGAGGCCCAGCGGCTCGATCTTCAGCCCGTCGATCGCCACCACCGTGTGGCCATCGTTCATCAGGTGATGCGCCAGGGTGAAGCCGGCCGGCCCCAGCCCCACCACCAGCACCGTGCGCCCGGTATCGGGGCGCGGCAGCGGGCGGCGCAGGTCGAGCGGGTTCCAGCGGGTCAGCAGCGCATAGATCTCGAAGCCCCAGGGCAGCGCCAGCACATCCTTCAGGACCGAGGTCTCGGCCTGCGGGATATCGACCGGCTCCTGCTTCTGGTAGATGCAGGCCTTCATGCAGTCGTTGCAGATACGATGGCCGGTGGCGGCCATCATCGGGTTATCGACGGCGATGGTGGCGAAGGCGCCGAGCAGCGATCCCTCGGCGCGGAGCGCGTGCATCTCGCTGATCCGCTCGTCGAGCGGGCAGCCGGCGAGGGTCACGCCGAAGGGGGATTTCTGGAACCCGCCGGCTTTGCGATCCGCGAGGCCCTTGGAGCAGGAATCCTTCCCCTGGGCATGGCACCAGATGCAGTAGTTCATCTGGTCCAGCGCCTGGCCGGTGCTCATGCCGGCGTCCGTCAGGGCGAAGCCGTCGCGGGGGCGGTGATGTTCGGGCGGCAGGCGGAGCATGGTCACGCCGTCGCGCAGCTCGGTCTCGACCGGCACCAGGTGCTGGGGGTCGATCCGCTGGGGGACGTGGAACAGGGTGCCGCCGGGATGGGCGTGGCGGCCGGCCGGGGTGAGCGCCGCCCAGGCGGCGTAGCGGGCGGCGAGATCGAGCGCGGCCTCGTCCTTCGCCGCCTCCCACGCCGCGACCGCGGCGGCGAAGCCGGGTTCGGTGAGCGGCGCGCCGATCCGGGATTCGAGCGCGGCTTTCAGCGCGGTTCCGTCGAAGCCGGCGGGGTCGGGGTATTTCTTCGCCGCCTGGCGCTGCACGAAGAGCCGCTTGCAGGCATGGACCGGGTCGAGGGCGGCGGTGGCGGCGCGGATCGCGGCCAGTTCGTCCGCGATCCCGAACAGGGCGCCGAGGAAGCCGTCGAGCACCGGGCCGAGGGCGACGATCAGCGCGGCCTCGTCCTTCTCCGCCAGCGCGCCGGGGGTGGCGCGGGCGGCCAGCAGGCGGGCGTGCAGCGCCGGGTCCTCGGCGGCCAGGGTGTCGAGGAAGGCCCGGTCCAGCCGCACCAGCCCGTCGCGGGAGGCGAGGGCGGGGAAGGTGAAGCCGAAACCGAGCGCGTCAGCGGTCATGCGAGGGAAATCCGAAACAATCTGGTGCCGGGGTCATGGCCGCCGCCCCGGGCCCGGTCAAGCGCGTCCGCCGCGGGGCTGTCGCGGAATTGCCGAAGCCGAGGGACGGGGTCAGGGGGTGGAGGTCAGGGGGTGGAGGTCAGGATCGCCTCGCCGCCCGCCTTGTCGGTCACGGTGGAGACCAGCATCAGCCAGCGCGCGCTGCCCTTGCGGGCGGCATAGGCGCGGTCGTGCAGCGATTTGGCCTTGGGGTCGGGCCCGTCCTGGGTGACGGTGAAGGTCACGCCGGCGGCGGTGAGGGCCGCGTTCAGCCGGTCCAGCAGCGCCGGCCCATGGATGTCCGAGCCGATCACCGAGCACGACCCGCTGTCCTCGGAGACCAGGATCAGCGGGCCGGTGGCGGTGGGGATGATGAAGACCTGGCCGGGCAGGCCGAACAGATAGGTCTGGGCGGATTTGTCGGGCGCCTTGGGCAGGTTCTTGGCGGCGGCCCAGCGGCGCAGCGCCTTCGGGTGGGCGGCGAAGCGCACGCAGCCGCGCATGAACCAGGTGGCCGCGGTGGCGGCCGGACCGGCCGGCGCGGGCGCGGGCGCGGCGGCGCAGAGCGCCAGAGCCGCGACGAGCCAGACCGGACGGAGCCGTTTCAAAGCGATCATCCCGCAAGCATAACCCGAAACGACGCCGCCGGGAATGCTCCGCCTTGCCGGCCCATCGCCGGCCGGGGCAGGATGGGGCAAACGGATCCCGCCCCGGCGATCCTCAACCGGAACGTCCCATGCCCGCCATCCATCCGCCGCCGCTGCAATTCGGCAACCGCGCCTTCATCGGCCTCGAAACCGCTTCCGGCCGCGCCGTCGTCATCGATTCCCCGCGCGAGTTCGATGCCTCGCTGGTGCCGATCGACATCGCCCGCGACGTGCTGATCCACGGCGCCTACATGGCCGAGGCGGTGGCGGTCTCGCTGCTGCGCCGGGGCCTGCGCGGGATCATCGGCGTCGATGCCGGGATCGGGCGCAACGCGGCCGGGATCGCCGGCCTCGCGGTGGCCGACCGCCACCATGTGCCCGCCGCCGCGGTCAGCGTGTTCAGCTGCGACATGTGCGACGGGCGCTCGGTCTGGACCGAGGGGGTCGTCAGCCGGGTCAACGCGACCGCCGCCGCCCTCGGCGCCGCCCCCGGCCAGGGGGTGCCGGCGGCGGCGGAGGCGCTGCTGCGCGGCGCGGCGGGGGCAGCGCGGGAGGTGGCCTCGCGCCTGCCCGAAGCGCCGCAGAAGCTGGCGGAAACCGCCGCCGGCGCGGTCCCCGGCGCAGTCTGGGGTTGCTGGAGCATGAGCCTGATCCGCGAGGCGCATCCAAACGACGTGTTCTGCGTCGGCACCCCGGTCGATACCACCATGACGGTTTATATGTGGCGCCACGGGGTGCGGCCGGCCGGGGTGATCGGCAGCGATGGCGGCTTCGGCCGGCACGGCATGGCCGCGGCCGGGCTGGATATCCTGGAACGCATGGGGATCGCCTGCGCCGCGGTGTCGTTCCTGTCGGCGGATCTGGGCGACGGCGCGTCGATTTACGCCGACGGCGTCATCAGCCGCGCCAATCCGCGCGCCGCCGCCGCCGGGGTGGCCCCGGGCATGACGGCGCGGGAGGCGGCGCGACGGCTGCTGGACGCGGGAGCGGCGACATGATCGGCTTCACCCTCAATCATCGGCCGGTGACGGTGGACGCGACGCCGGAGACCAGCCTGCTGCACGCGCTGCGCGGCCCGCTGGGGCTGACGGCCACCCGCTTCGGCTGCGGCGCCGAGGCCTGCGGGGCCTGCATGGTGCTGCTGGACGGGGTGCCCACCAACAGCTGCGCCCTGCCGCTCGCGCGCGTCGCCGGGCGGGAGGTGGTGACGGTGGAGGGGCTCGGCACCCAGGAGGCCCCGCATCCGGTGCAGGCGGCGCTGCTGGAGATGCAGGCCGGGCAGTGCGGCTACTGCCTCTCCGGCATCCAGATTTCCGCCGCGGCGCTGCTCGCGCGCAATCCGGCGCCGGCGCGGGGCGAGATCGCCGAAGCCCTGGCCGGCAATCTCTGCCGCTGCGGGGCGCATAACCGCATCCTGCACGCCATCGAGACCGCCGCCGCCGCGGCGCGGAGGGCGGCATGAGCGGGCCGGTGTTGCCGCAAAGCCTGCGCGACAATCCGCGCCCGTCGCAGTGGATCGGCTTCGTCCCCGGCAAGCGGGTGCGGCTCTGCACCGGCAAGGTGGAGCTCGGCCAGGGGGTGCTGACCGCGCTGGCGCAGATCGCCGCCGAGGAGCTCGCGGTCGATCCGGCCCGGTTCGACGTGGTCTCGGGCGAGACCGGGGTGACGCCGGAGGAAGGGTTCACCGCCGGGTCGCAATCCATCGAGGCCTCGGGCGGGGCGATCCGGCTGGTCGCGGCGGAGCTGCGGGCGCGGGTGCTGGCCGCGGCGGCGCTGCGGCTGAACTGCGCGCCCTCGGCGCTGGAGGTGGAGGACGGCACCGTGCTTCAGGACGGGGCGGCGACGGCGCTGGATTACTGGTCGCTGGCCGGGGCGGTGGATTTCGAGGCGCCGGCGACCGGGACGGTGCCGCCGCGATCGCCGGCGCAGTTCCGCTATATCGGCCGGCCGCTGCCGCGGCGCGACCTGCCGGGGAAGCTGTTCGGCGGCGGGTTCATCCACGATCTGCGCCCCGACCGGCTGGCCCACGCGCGCAGCCTGCACCGGCCCTGGCCGGGGGCGGCGCTGGGGCCGCTCGACGCGGACGCGATCGCGCGCGCGGCGGGCGGGGCGGTGCGGCTGATCCGCCTCGGCGATTTCGCCGCCGTGCTGGCGGAGACCGAGGCGCTGGCCGACCGCGCGCTGGAGGCGGCCGAGGCGCGGGCGCGCTGGTCCGGCGGGGCGCCGCGGCCGGCGGTGGCCTCCGAGCCGCTGGCGCTGCTCGGGGCCGAACATGCCGAGCGGCTGCTGGAGGTGCCGGCCGGCCGCGCCGATGCGGCGGCTGCGGTGGGGCGGGTGGCGGCGCGGTATCTGCGCGCCTGCCTCGCCCATGCCTCGATCGGCCCCTCGGTGGCGCTGGCGCGCTGGCAGGAAGGGCGGCTCGAGGTGCTGACCCATTCGCAAGGGGTGGGGATGCTGCGGCTGGCGCTGGCGCAGGCGCTGGGGATCGGCGCGGAGGCGGTCAGCGTGCAGCACCGCCCCGGCGCCGGCTGCTATGGCCATAACGGCGCCGACGACGTGGCGCTGGACGCGGCGCTGGTGGCCCGCGAGGCGCCCGGGCACTGGGTGCGGGTGCAATGGACCCGCGCGCAGGAGATGTCGGTGGTGCCGTTCGGCTCGCCGATGGTGGTGGACCTGGCGGCGGCGGTGGATGCGGCCGGGCGGCCGGTGTCGTGGGAGATGACGGTCACCAGCGGCACCCATGGCCAGCGGCCGGGGCATAACGGGCGGACCAACCTGCTGGCGGCCGAGGCGCTGCCGGGCGCCAGCCCCACCCCGCCGGCGCCGGACGTGCCGGACGCGGCCGGGTTCGGCGGGCTGCGCAACGCCATCGCCCTCTATGACCTGCCGGAGCAGCGGATCACCCATCACCTGGTGGCGCGGCCGCGGATGCGGACCTCGTCGATGCGGGGGCTGGGGGCGCATGGGAACGTGTTCGCGCTGGAGGGGTTCATCGACGAGCTCGCCGTTCGCGCCGGGGAGGATCCGCTGGCCTATCGGCTCGCGCTGCTGCGGGACCCGCGCGGGCGGCTTGTGCTGGAGACGGTGGCGGCGATGTCCGGCTGGGCCGGGCGGCCCCAAGGTGGCGAGGGGGTGGGCTGGGGGATCGCCTTCAGCCGCTACAAGAACCGCGCCGCCTATGTGGCGCTGGTGGCCGAGATCGCGGTGGAGCAGGCGATCGTGCTCAGGCGGGTGTGGTGCGCGGTGGATGCGGGGCTGGTCATCAACCCCGACGGCGCGGCCAACCAGGTGGAGGGGGGGGTGATCCAGGCCGCCAGCTGGACGGTGGGCGAGGCGGTGCGGATCGGGCCGGAAGGGGTGGAGACGGCGGGGTGGGAGCAGTATCCGATCCTGCGCTTCGCCGAGGTGCCGGAGGTGTCGGTGCGGTTCGTCGGCGATGCCACCGATCCGCCGCTGGGGCTGGGCGAGGTGGCGCTGGGGCCGACGGCGGCGGCGATCGGCAATGCGCTGGCGGATGCGCTGGGGGTGCGGGTGCGGGAGATGCCGCTGTCGCGGGAGCGGATCGCGGCGGTGCTGCTGGGGTAGTG
>JAKBCO010000123.1 GCA_021807785.1 Pseudomonadota bacterium | reverse complement strand
ATGGCGGGCGCATCCGGCTTGGCGCCGGAGGTCTGCTTCCGCCGCCGGGTGACCGGCGGCAGCCTCGGATTGCTGGCGCTGCGGCGGGAGGTCGTGGAGGCCGCCGGCGGGCTCGCCGTCGACTTCGCCGACCCGCCGGCGCCGGGCGCCGCGCTCGCCGATCTGCTGCTGCGGCTGGAGGCTTCGGCGGAATACGACCCGGCGCTGGCTGGCCGGGTGCTGACCCCGCTGGCGGAGGAGGCCTCTGGTGCCGAGCGCCTGCGCGCGCGTCATCCCGATGCGCTGGCTGCCCGGCCGGCGCGGGACCCCGCCCGCGCGCTGTTCGCCCGCGCTCCCGGCGCGCGCCGCATCCTGGTGATCGAGGATACGCCGCCGCTGCGCCGCGCCGGCTCCGGCTTCGTCCGTTCGGCTGAGCTGGTGGCGGCGATGGCGCGGCTGGGCTGCGCGGTGAGCGTGATGGGCATGGCCCGCGGCGGGTTCGAACTGGGTGCGCTGTTCGCAGACTTGCCGGATACGGTGGAGCTGCTGCATGACCGCTCGGCCGACACGCTGCCTGCGCTGCTGGCCGAGCGGGCCGGGTTCTACGATGTTGTCTGGATCGCCCGGGCGCATAATTTGCGCCGGCTTCTGCCGTTCCTGACCGGCTTGCCGAGCCCGCCGCGGCTGATCCTGGATACCGAGGCGATCGCCGCGCTGCGGGAAGCCGAACAGGCGCGCCTGACCGGCGCCGCGTTCGACCTGCCGGGGGCGCTGGCCGGGGAATTCGCCGGCGCCGCCGCCTGCGCGGGGCTGGTGGCGGTGAGCGCGGCGGAGGCCGAGATCCTGCGCGGCCTCGGCCTGGGTCCGGTGACGGTGATCGGCCATTCCCGCCGCCCGACGCCCTCGGCCCGCGGCTTCGCCGAGCGCTCCGGCCTGCTGTTCCTGGGCGCAATGCACGAGCCGGACAGCCCCAACCACGACGCGCTGCGCTGGTTCGTCGCCGAGGTGCTGCCGCGAGTGGAACAGGCGCTGCGGTGGGAGACGCGGCTGACGGTGGCCGGGTTCACCGGCCCAGGGGTGGATCTGTCGGCGCTGGCGGGCCACGCGCGCATCACCCTGCGCGGGGCGGTGGCGGAGACCGCGCCGCTGTTCGACCAGCACCGGGTGTTCGTCGCGCCGACCCGTTTCGCGGCCGGGCTGCCCTATAAGCTGCACGAGGCGGCCGGTTGCGGGCTACCGATCGTCGCCTCGGGCCTGCTGGCACGGCAGCTGGGGTGGGACGACGCCCTGCTGGCGGCGGAGGCCGACGATCCGGCCGGGTTCGCCGAGGCGGTGGTGCGGCTCTACCGCGATCCGGCGCTGTGGGAGCGGCTGCGCGCGGCGGCGCTGGCGCGGATGGCGGCGGAGTGCGATCCGGCGCGCACCGAGGCGGCGCTGCGAAGCCTGTTGGACCTGCTGGAATGAATGTTTGCGCGCACCCGGCCTGGTTCGGCTTCGACGGCGCCGACGAACGCGACGAGTCGGAGCTCTATTTCGATCCGGACTGGTATCGCGCTCGCTATCCGGACGCCGCCGCCGGGCGCTCGCACTACCTGGAGTATGGGCGACCCGACCGCAGCCCGCATTGGCTGTTCATTCCGCAGGACTATCTGGGCAGGCTGGCCGCCGCCACCAGTGCCACCCTGCCGCCGGAGGCCCAGGCGGACCCGTACGATCATTTCCTGCGCATCGGCCAGCATCGCGGCCTGAGCGGGCATCCGCTGTTCGATCCGACCTTCTTCCTCGCCCGCGCACCCTATGACGTGGCGCGCTACAGCGCGCGGGACGGGCCGTTCACAACCTTCCTGCGCCTGTTGCGGGCGGGCGCGAGGGCGCTCGACACCTCGCCGCATTTCGATGCAGCATGGTATCGGGACTGCTATCCGGCCGCCGCCGCCGGCCCCTGGCAAGGCCCGCTGCACCACTACCTGACCAACCCCACGCCCACCGAATTCGACCCCTCGCCGCGATTTTCCGAGGTGGCGTATCTGGCCGCCTGCCCGGACGTGGCGGCGACCGTCGGGCCAGGCGGGTTTCGCAACGGGTTTGATCACTTCTTGCGCCATGGGGCGGCCGAGGGGCGCTATCACACGCCGTCCGGACAGGATCCGTTCGCCACCGATCCGGTCCCGCCCGTCAGCGCCGCGCTGCCGTTGCGCGTGCGGGGATTCGACTCCTTGGTTTTCCTGCCCTGCGCGCGCGCTGCGTCGCCGAAAGACTACGGCACGTTCGGCGTGCTGGACCGGAGCGGGGTGGTGGTGCCGGAGTTCGCCCATCCCTGGCTTCGCCCGCGCCCATTCGCCGGGGCGGTGGCGCGGGTCCCCGGCACCTGCATTTATGGCGGGGTGCTGATGGACCATTTCGGCCATGTGCTGCGCGATGCGCTGGCGCGGCTCTGGTTCATCCGCGAGCGTCCCGACCTGCCCGTGCTGTGGCACCACATGGACGGTCTTCCGGTGCCCCATGACGCCTGGCCCGGCTGGCTCGACCAGCTGTGGCAGCTGTTGGGGCTGGATCGCCATCGGCATCTGCACATCACCGCCCCAATCGGGGTCGAGCGGGTGCTACTGCCCGATCCCGGGGTCACCGCCTACGACGTGCTGCATCCGGCGCAGGCCCGCGCGCTGGCGGCGCGGCATTGCCCGACACCTCCGGACGATGCGCGCGTGTGGCTCTCCCGCGCTGGGCTGCCGGAGCGGTTCGGCGGGTTCGCTGGGGAGGCGGAGGTCGAAGCGCGCCTCGCCACGCAAAGCTGGCGTATCGCGCGGCCGGAGACGCTGAGCGTGGCCGCGCAGGCCGATCTGTTCGCCACGGCGCGGGTAGTGGCGGGCACCATCGGCTCGGCGTTCCATGCCGCGCTGCTTGGCGCCGCCCCGCGCGCCGGGCTGGTGCTGGTGCATCGGCCGGGGATCGAGCACATGTTCTACGACGCGGTGGCTCGGGCCCGCGGGTTGCGGCAGACCTACGTGGTGCCGGCGCTGGTGCCGGGCAGCACTTTCCACCCCTGGGCGCGGTTCACCCTGGCCGATCCGGCGGCGCTCGCGGACGCGGTGACGGCGGCGGCCGGGCGGGTCGGCTGAGCCGCTGCGGCGCGACTTGCCCGAACCGACGCGCCGCCGCACCCTGCCGGCCTCGCCCGGAGCAGCTCGTGACCCCCTACGCCAGCCTGATCGCCCGATTCGCCCGTATCGCCACCATCGAGGAAGCCGCCGCCGTCCTCGGCTGGGACGCCGCGGTGATGATGCCCAGGGGCGGCGGCGCGGCGCGCGGCGAACAGCTCGCGGTGCTGGCGGGCCTCGCCCATGAGACGCTGGTGGAGCCCAAGACCGCTGCCGACCTCGCCACAGCCGTCCCGCCCGAGGGCCCCGATGCCGCCTGGCATGCCGCCAATCTGCGGCTGATGCGCCACGCCCATCGGCGCGCCGCCGCGGTGCCCGGCGCGCTGGTGCAGGCGCGCGCGCGGGCCAATTCCGATTGCGAGAAGATCTGGCGCGATGCCCGCGCCGGCTCTGATTTCCCCGCTGTGCGCGCCGCGCTGACCGAGGTGGTGGCGCTGACCCGCGAGCTTGCCGGCTGCCTTGCCCCGGCGCTGGGGATGTCGCCCTATGACGCACTGATGGACGGATTCCAGCCGGGCATCGGCGCTGGCGACGTGGCGCCGGTGTTCGGGGCCTATGAAACCTTCCTCGCCCGTGCCTTGCCGACGGCCGAGGCGCTGGCGACGGCGCCGCTCGTGCCGCGAGGTCCGTTCCCGGTGGCCGCGCAGGAGGCTTTGTGCCGGTCGCTGGCGGAACGGCTGGGGCTGGATTTCGCCCATGCGCGGCTTGATCGCTCGGCGCACCCGTTCTCGGGCGGCACGCCCACCGATGTGCGCATCACCACCCGCTACGACGAGGCCGATTTCGCCCAAGCGGTGCTGGCGGTGATCCACGAGACCGGCCATGCGCTCTACGAACGCGGGCTGCCCGCGCGTTTCGCCCGCCATAAGGTGGGCGAGGCGGCGGGGATGGCGGCGCATGAAAGCCAGTCCCTGATCGTCGAGATGCAGGCGGCGCGGTCGGATGCGTTCCTGTCCTGGCTGGGGCCGCGGCTGCACGCGGCCTTCGGCGGCGATCCCGCTCCCTACGCGGCGACGAATCTGGGCCGGCTGTGGCGGCGGGTCGGGCGCGGATTCATCCGGGTCGATGCCGACGAAATCACCTACCCCGCCCATGTGATCCTGCGGTTCCGCCTGGAACAGGCGCTGATCGGCGGGGAGCTGGCGGTGGCCGACCTGCCCGGGGCGTGGAACGATGGGTTCGCCACCCTGCTGGGGGCCCGTCCGCCTGATGACGCGCGTGGCTGCTTGCAGGACATCCATTGGTATGATGGCGCCTTCGGGTATTTTCCCTCCTACACCCTGGGGGCGATGGCGGCGGCACAGCTGATGGCGGCGGCGCGGCGGGCCGAGCCGGGGTTGGATGCCGCCCTGGCGCGCGGCGAGGTGGCGCCGCTGTTGGGCTGGCTGCGCCGCGAGGTGCATGGCCGGGCCAGCCTGCTGGGGTTTCAGGACCTGTTGATCGCGGCCACCGGCAAACCGCTGGACCCGGGCGACTTCACCGCCCATCTGACGGCGCGGTACCTGACATGACCGCTTGGGCGGGATGGCTGCTGCTGGCGGTGGGGTTGGCCGGGGCGGTGCTGGCGGTGACGCAGCTGCGCGAGGGCGGGGCGCGCCTGCCCTGGACCGCGGGCTTGGCGCATGGGGTTGCGGGCGCGCTGGGCCTGGGCTTGCTGGTGTTGGCGGCGGCGCGTGGTGGTGCATCGCCGCCGGCGGGGACCGATGGGTTCCGTGCCGCCGCGCTGTGGGTGCTGGGGCTGGCGCTGCTGGCCGGGCTGATACTGGCAGCGTTGCGCTGGTGGCGGGGGCGGCTGGCGATGTTCCCGGTGGGGGTCCATGCAGCCCTGGCGATCACCGGGCTGGCGCTGCTGGCGGCGCGAATCTGGGGCGGGTAGTGCTGCGGGATTAACTGAATCGTCAGGGTTTTATTGCAACCTCGGCGGCAGAGGAGGCCGTGTTCCTCATGCCCCGCCCGGCCGCCTTCAGTTCCGCCGGGGATCACCCGCATCATGCCTGCCCTGGGTCATCCGTGCCCTATCTGGAACCAAGCTCCGAAGCCATCCGCCTCGCCCACTCCGCCGTGGCCGCGCTGGAGGGGTTCGGCGTCAGTCCCAATCCCGATCATTTTGCGGTCTGGTACGAATACCTTGCCGGGCTGCGCCCCGATTTGGTGCGCGCGGTGGAGATTTTGCGCTCCAACGGCCGCCCGATCGATGACGCGGTGCTGGACGATCTGCACCGCGCCTTCCTGACCACCGCGCGGGTAGAACACACGCTGCGCGAGACCGGGTGGCGGATGGGGGAGACGCTGCGCCACATCAGCGAGATCGTGCAGACCGCTGAGCGGGAGGTGGCTGGGTTCGGGCGGACGCTCGAAACCGCGGCCGGGACGATTCCGGCCCGGGGCACGGACCTGGCCGGCCTGATCCGGGAGCTGCTGGGCGAGGTCGGCCGGATGGTGGCCAGCAACGAGCAGGTGAGCACGCGGCTCGCCGAATCCGGCAACCGGGTCGCGGCGCTGGAGAAAGCGCTCGAGGTCGCGCGGCGGGAGGCCACAACCGACGCACTGACGGGGCTCGCCAACCGCCGACATTTCGACATCCGCCTGCATGCCGCCGCCGGCGCGGCGATGAACAGCGGCGAGCCGCTGTCGCTGCTGATCGTCGATATCGATCATTTCAAGCAGTTCAACGATAGCTGGGGGCATCAGACCGGGGACGCGGTGCTGCGGCTGGTGGCCGCCACGCTGCACCGGACGGTGCGCGGCGGCGATTGTCCGGCGCGGTTCGGCGGCGAGGAATTCGCGGTGATCCTTCCTGCCACGGTGCCGGAGGCGGCGATGGCGGTGGGCGAGAACATCCGCCATGCGTTCGAGAAGGCCGAGCTCGTGGCGCGAGAGGGGCGGCGGCGAATCGGCGGCATCACCGTCTCGGTGGGCGGGGCGACCTATGTGCCGGGGGAGAAGCTGGCCGGGTTGGTCGCGCGGGCGGATGCGGCGTTGTATCAAGCGAAGCAGGGGGGGAGGAATCGGGTAAGGTTCGGGTAGAGCAGCCCGGTCCGTCCCGGCCGGACCGGGCCGGAAACATTGCGGTCAGGATCCCCCGCCCGCCCCCCCGCCGGAGGCGTCCCGCCAGCCCAGCGCCGCCGAAACCTCCGCTGCACTCCGGCACACCGCCGCCACCATCGTCACCCGCTGCTCCGCGGGAAACCGCCACACGGGACCGGAGGCACTGATCGCCGCGACCACCCGCCCGGCATGGTTGCAAATCGGCGCCGCCACGCAGGCGAGGCCCGGCCGGTGCTCCTCGGTATCGGTGGCGAAGCCGCGGGCGCGAATCTCCGCCAGCGCCACCCGCAGCGCCGCCGGGTCGGTGAGCGTGTTCTCGGTGAAGCGGACCAACCCGGCCTCGATCACCCGGGCTACCGCCGCCTCCGGCTGATACGCCAGCAGCGCCTTGCCCACCCCGGTGCTGTGCGCCGGCGCGGTCTCGATGAACCCGCCCGGCAGCGTGCCGTCGGGGCCGGGGTCGGCGTGCTGCACCACCACCGCGTGGTGACCGTCGAACACCGCCAGGTGCACCGTCTGCCCGGAGAGCCGCGCCAGCGCATCCACGAATGGGCGGGCCTCGCGATGCAGTTCCATGTTTGCCAGCACGGTGCTGCCCAGCGCGTAGAGTTTCAGCCCCAGCCGGTAGCGCTCGCCCTCGGCGTCCTGGTCCAGCAGCCCGGCCCCGCGCAGCGAGGCGGCCAGCCGGTGCGCGGTGCTTTTCGGCAGCCCGGTGCGCCGCGCGATCTCGGCCAGCGGCAGGGCGCGGTCGCGCAGGCTGAAGCAGTCCAGCACCCGCATCAGCTTGCCCAGGGACTTCAGCGTGTCGTCGCCGGCCATGCTCAGCCCGTGGTGCGGATGCGGGAGAGGAAGCCGCGCAGCCGCTCGGTTTCGGGGGCGGCGAAGAAGCGGTCGGGCGGCCCCTGCTCCACGATCTCGCCCTGGTCCATGAAGATCACCCGGTCGGCCACCTGGCGGGCGAAGCCCATCTCGTGCGTAACGCAGATCATGGTCATGCCCGAGCGCGCCAGTTCCAGCATCACGTCCAGCACCTCCTGGATCATCTCCGGATCGAGCGCGGAGGTCGGTTCGTCGAACAGCATCACCTTGGGCGTCATGCTGAGCGCCCGCGCGATCGCCACCCGCTGCTGCTGCCCGCCGGACAGCTGGGCGGGGTATTTCGCAGCCTGTTCCGGAATGCGCACGCGGGCGAGCAGGCGCATCGCCACTGCCTCGGCCTCGGCACGCGGGAGGCCGCGGACGCGCATCGGGGCGAGGATGCAGTTCTCGAGGATGGTCAGATGCGGGAACAGGTTGAAGGACTGGAACACCATGCCGACCTCCTGGCGCACGCGGCGGAGGGCGGCTGGGTTATCGGACAGCTCCGTGCCATCGACGGCGATGCGGCCCCGCTCGTGGGCTTCCAGGCGGTTGATGCAGCGGATCAGAGTGGATTTGCCGGAGCCCGAGGGTCCGCAGATGACCACCCGCTCGCCTTCGGCGACGGTCAGGGACACGCCGCGCAGGGCGTGGTGGGCGCCGTAGGATTTGTGGACCTGATCGAGGGTGAGGATGGGGGGCACGACCTCATTGTAGCGCGGACCGACCGGGGCGGGGATGGGGCTTGCCCCACGTCCCCACTCCCGTCACCCTCCACCCATGACTTGGTCCCTGCTGATCCGCGACCCCGCCACCGGCGCGCTCGGCGCGGCTGTCGCCTCCCGCTTCTTCGCCGTGGGCGCCCTGACCATCGTGGTGGAGGGTGGCCTCGCCGCCCTCGCCACCCAGGCGCTGGTCAACCCGCTCTATCGTTCCCGCGGCCTCGCTCGCCTGCGCGCCGGGGAAGCGCCGGAGGCCGCCCTGGCGGCGCTGACCGCGGCCGACCCGGGCGCCGCCCATCGTCAATGCCACATCCTGGACGCAACCGGCCGCATCGCCCAGCACACCGGAGCGGGCTGCGTCGCCTGGGCCGGCGCCGTGCGCGGGACCGATATCTCGGTGGCCGGCAACATGCTGGCCGGGCCGGAGGTGATCGCCCGCACCCGCGACGCCTTCGCCGCCGCCAGCGGCAGCCTGCCGGAGCGGATGCTCGCCGCCATGCAGGCCGGGGAAGCAGCCGGGGGCGACCGTCGCGGCCGGCAATCCGCCGCCCTGCTGCTGGCCACCGCCGATCCTTATCCGGACCTCGAC
Source organism: Pseudomonadota bacterium (assembly GCA_021807785.1). Classification (GTDB taxonomy): domain Bacteria; phylum Pseudomonadota; class Alphaproteobacteria; order Acetobacterales; family Acetobacteraceae; genus JAJZVS01. The sequence continues at coordinate 1,311 of JAKBCO010000123.1, read as the reverse complement.
CTCCGCGCCGACGACCACCCCGACCCGTTGGCGGAGCTGGGCCGGCTCTACCGGATCAGCCTGGAACGGTTCGCGGTGTTCCGCCGCTTCCTGCCCGGCGCCGATCACCCCGGCGTGTTCGACCGCGCGGTCATCGAGGCCGCGCTAGCCCGTGAGGCGCGGCCGGCGGGGCGTTGACCCATTATCTCGGCGAGCCGCGCCACCCCGGCGGCGATGCGCTCGGGCGTCAGCCCGCCGTAGCCCATCACCACCCCGGCGCGATCTGGCCTCGCTGCCGCGACGTAAAGTGGGCCGATCGGATACAGCCCCACCCCGGCGGCGCGCGCCGCGCTCACCAGCCCGGCCTCGGCCGCGGCCGGGAGGTCAGCGAACCAGGCCACCACATGCAGCCCGGCCGCAGCGCCGGCGATCTCGACCCGCGCCCCGAACCGTTCCCGCAACGCCGCCAGCAGGGCCGCCCGGCGCGCGGCGTGGCGGCGGCGGATGCGCCGCAGATGCGCCTCGTAGGCACCGCTTGCGATCAGCCACGCCAGCGCTTCCTGCTCCAGCGTCGGGGCGTGGCGGTCGGTCAGCTGCTTGGCCGCGCGCAGCGGCGCAACCAGCTCGGGCGGTGGCACCAGGTAGCCAAGCCGCAAGCCCGGGGCCAGGGTTTTCGAAACGGTACCGAGATAGATCACCCGCGCCCCGCCCGGCCGCGCCGCCAGCGGTGGGATCGGGGCGATGTCGTAGCGGTATTCGCTGTCGTGGTCATCTTCCAGCACCCAGGCGCCGGCTGTCGTTGCCCACTCCAGCAGCGCCGCGCGGCGCCCGGCCGGCAGCACGCCGCCCAGCGGAAACTGGTGCGAGGGTGTCAGATGCACGATCCGCGCGCCGCTCGGCGGCAGCGCATCGGTTACCAGCCCGTCCTGATCCGCTGGCACCGGCAGCAGCTGCGCCCCGGCGGCGCGGAAGACCGCGCGCGCGCGTGCGTAACCCGGGTCCTCCACCACCGCCCGGTCGCCCGGGTCCAGCGCCAGCCGCGCGCAGAGGTCGATCCCCTGCTGCGAGCCGTTCACCACCACGATCTGCTCCGGCGCGCAGCGTACGCCACGGGCCCGCCAGAGATAGGCGGCCAGCGCCGCCCGCAGCGCTGGCTGGCCCTCGGCAGCGGCGTAGCCGATCCAGGACGGGCGGCGCGCGAGCGGGGCGTTCAGCGCCCGCTTCCAGGCCAGCAGCGGAAAATCCTCAGCCGCCAGGTCGCCGAAGCGGAAATCGGCAAGCGCCGGGCGCGGCGGGTCCGGCTCGATGACCGCGAGCCGTCGGCCATAGGCG
>JAKBCO010000122.1 GCA_021807785.1 Pseudomonadota bacterium | reverse complement strand
CGGGAAAGCACGCGCGCGCGACCGCGACCATGGCGGCCTTTACTATGCCCAGGCGGATGGTTCGCGCATCGTCGAGGTCGCCTACCCGATCCTGACCCCGAACGGGGTCGGGCTGTCGCCGGACGGGCGCTCCGTCTATGTGGCCGAGACCGAGACGGCGCGGCTCTGGGCGTTCGACCTGGACGCGCCGGGGGTGGCGCGAAAGCTTGGGTTCCCGTCGCCGCATGGCGGTCGGCTGGTGGCGGGGCTCGGCGGGTTCCAGCGCTTCGACAGCCTGGCGGTGACGGAGGCGGGCAATATCTGCGTCGCAACGTTGATCACCGGGGCGATCACCGTCATCGCCCCGTCGGGGGAGGTGCTGCGCCAGGTGCTGACCGGGGATGTGATGACCACCAATATCTGCTTCGGCGGGGCAGGGCGGCGGACCGCTTTCGTGACCCTGTCGGCGGGCGGGCAGCTGGTGGCGATGGACTGGCCGGAGCCGGGGCTGGAACTGGCGTATGCGGGGTGATGGGGGGTGCGGCCGGTATGATCGGGGCGGGGCCGATCGGGGCGATCAGCCGATTTCCGCCAGCCGCGCCAACAGGAAATCCCGGAACACCGCGACCCGCTTGGAATTGCGCAGCTCCTCGGGATAGACGAAATACACGTCCACCTGCGGCGTCGGCAGCTCCGGCAGCACCCGCACCAGGTCCTGGCTCTCGGTCATCAGGTAGTCCGGCAGCGCCCCTAGCCCGATGCCGGAGCGGATCGCTGTCTGCACCGCCTGGGTCGAGTTCACCTCCAGCAGCGCGCGGCGCGGATTGCCGGGGCGCCGTCCGGCCTGGGCCAGCCAGTTCACGTCCGGGTGCGGCGGGTGGTGCTCGCCGAACAGGATCAGCCGGTGCGCGTCCAGGTCCTCGGCCCGCTGCGGCACCCCGAAATGTTTCAGGTAGTCGGGGGAGGCGCAGACCACCCAATGCATCGACATCAGGTGGCGCTGCACCAGATCGGGCTGCTTGGGCGGATGCATCCGGATTGCCACATCGGCCTCCCGCATCGCCAGATCGAGTTCCTGATCGTCCAGCAGCAAGGAGATCGAAACGTCGGGATAGTGATCGAGGAACTGCGCCAGTCGCGGCGCCAGCCAGGTCGCGCCGAACCCCACCGTGGTGGTGATCTTCAACCGCCCGATCGGCTTGTCCTTGCTCTCGGTCAGCAGCGCCTCGGTCATCGCCAGCTTGGCGAAGACGTCGCGGACGGTGCGGTTGAGGGTCTCCCCCTGCTCGGTCAGGATCAGCCCGCGCGCGTGGCGGTGAAAGAGCGGCACCGCCAGCGCTTCCTCGAGCGCGGAGATCTGGCGCGAGACGGCCGACTGGCTGAGGTTCAGCGTGTCGCCGGCGTGGGTGAAGCTCCCCGCCTCCGCGACCGCGTGAAACACCCGCAGCTTGTCCCAGTCCATCGTCCCCGCGCTCCCTGCTCCGGCCGGGGCAAGAATGCGGCCGGCCATCGGGCATGTTAGCCTCGATTTGCCGATTCGCATCCCCCGGATCGGCAATTTTCGCCCAATCCCGCTATCCCGGCAGGACCGCCACCGCGCGGGTCCAGCCTGCCGAGGCCCGGTGCAGCTTGACCGGGAAGCAGACCACCTCGAACCCGTCCGCCGGCAGGGCTTCCAGGTTGTGCAGTTTCTCGAGATGGGAATAGCCGATTTCCCGCCCGGCCCGGTGCCCCTCCCAGATCAGCCCGGCATCGCCGGTGGCCGCCACCCGCTGGCGGGTCAGGCTGAAGGGCGCGTCCCAGCTCCAGCCGTCGATGCCGGTCAGCCGCACCCCGCGCTCCAGCAGCCACATCGTGGCCGCCTTGCCGATGCCGCAGCCGCGATGGATGAAATCCTCCTCCCCGTAGCGCGCGCCCGCGGCGGTGTTCACCAGCACGATCTCAAGCGGGGCGAGCGCGTGGCCGATGCGCCGCAACTCGGCCTCCACATCGCCGGGCGTCGCCACGTAGCCGTCGGGCAGGTGCCGGAAGTCCAGCTTCACAGCCGGCTGGAAGCACCATTCCAGCGGCACCTCGTCGATCCGCCAGGACGGCTCGCCGCCGGGCTTGAGTGCGTGGTTCATCGTCGAGAAGAAATGATAGGGCGCATCAAGATGCGTGCCGTTATGCGAGGAGATGCGCACCTGTTCCACCGCCGCGTATTCCCCGTCGGGTAGCGCCGAGACCGGCACGCCCATGTATTCGGCCATCGCCGGAGCGGTCTGGTGGTGGTCCAGATAGGTGATCTCGGGCAGCATATGGGGCGGATCGCTGGCGATCCCGGCCTTGAGCGGAACGGAGATATCGATCAGGCGTCGTGGCATGGCGGTTCCTCCCGGTGCTGATCCCCAAGATTTCGTCGCGACGGCGGCGGGCGCAAGCCTGACCCTGCTGCGGCTGCGGCTCGCCGCCTTCCGCAGCTACCGGGAACTCGTCTGGTCGCCCGGCGGGCGCATCGTGGTGATCGCCGGCCCCAACGGCAGCGGCAAGACCAACCTTCTCGAAGCCGTCTCCCTGCTGGCGCCGGGGCGCGGGCTGCGCGGGGCGCGGGTGAGCGAGTTCGCCCACCGCGCCGCGCCGGGCGCGGCGGCCGGGGCCTGGGCAGTGGCGGGCCGGTTCGTCACCCTGCGCGGGCCAGTGGACATCGGCACCGGCTCGCCGCCCGACGGTCCGCCGGACCGGCGCATCTTCCGCCTGGACGGCGCCGCCCCGCGCGCCCAGGCCGAGATCGCCGAGCGCATCGCCATGGTCTGGCTCACCCCGCGCATGGATCAGCTGTTCCAGGACGGAGCCGCCACCCGGCGCCGCTTCCTCGATCGGCTGGTCTGGGCGCTGGAACCGGGCCATGCGCGCGAGGTGGCGGCCCACGACGCCGCGATGTCGGGCCGTAACCGGCTGCTCGCCTCCGGGCGGCCCGATCCGGCGTGGCTCGCGGCGCTGGAGGATGGGATGGCCCGGCACGGCATCGCCGCCACCGCCGCGCGGGCGGCGCTGGTGGCGCGGCTGGACGCGGCGCTGGCGGGGGCGGTGGTGCCGGGGTTTCCGGCGGCGCGGGTGGGGCTGGAAGGCGCCGTCGCCGCCCGGCTTGCCGCCGGGCCAGCACTGGCGGCCGAGGAGTGGCTGCGCGCCAGCCTCGCCGCCAATCGCGCCCGCGACGCCGCGGCCGGGGTGGCGACGCTGTCGGCGCATCGCTGCGACCTCGGGCTGGAGGACGCGGCGTCCGGCCATCCGGCGACGCTGGCCAGCACCGGCGAGCAGAAGGCGATGCTGGTCGGGCTGATCCTGGCCCATGCCGGGCTGATCGCCGCCGCCCGCGGCTTCGCCCCGATCCTGCTGCTGGACGAGCCGGCGGTGCATCTGGACCCTTCCCGCCGCGCGGCGCTCTTCGCAGCCCTCGCGGCGCTGCCCGCCCAGGTGCTGCTGACCGGCGCCGATGCCGAGGCGTTCCGTCCGTTGTCGGGCTTGGCCGCGTTCTGGCACGCGGATGGACGGACCCTGGCGCCCGACCCGCGCTTCGGCGAGGCTGCGAGGCCATGAAACGCGCCATCATCGCCTTGCTGTTCGCCGCCATCTCCGCCGCCCATGCCTGCGAGGTGCGCGGCGTCACCATGGTCCCGCTGATCTTGCGCGGCGGGCACGCGCTGGTCGATGCGCGGATCGATCATCGCCCGGTGCGGCTGATCCTGGATACCGGGGCCGAACGCAGCCTGCTGACCCCAGGCGCCGTGCGCCGCCTCGGGCTGAAGCTCGATCCCTGGGTGGGCAGCACCAATATCGGCATCGGCGGGGAGGAGCATCATGCCAACGCGCTGGTCCCGCGTCTGACCCTGAACGGAATCCCGCTGCGCCAGGTCTTTCCGCTGCCCGAACTCAGCCTGAGCGTCGGCGCGCTGCCGGGCGCGCAAGGGGCGGGGCGGGTGGCGGGGCTGCTGGGCCGCGACATCCTGGCCCGCTACGACCTGGATATCGACATGCCGCGCCGGCGGATCACCCTGTTTCGGGTGCATGGCTGCTCGGGGCGGTTTCTGCCCTGGTGGGGGCCGTATCGCCGTGCCGCCATGCTGCCCGGCTACCGCCCGGTGCTGGGCATCGCTGCCCGCGCCGACGGAACGGAGCTGCGCGCGATGATCGATACCGGCGCGACCGGGCAGTTGCTGAGCGCGGCCGGGATGGCGCGGCTGGGGCTGACGGTCGGCGGCCTGTCCGGCGCGCCGGTGGTGCGCGCCCGCGGGGTGGGGCCGCGGACGGTGATCGGGCGGTTCCTGACCCTGCGTCGGTTGACCGTGGCCGGGGTGGGCGCGCGGGACGTGCCGGTGATGGCGACGCCGGTGATCCTGTCGCCGATCCTGGACCTGCTGATCGGGATGAACTGGCTCGTCGATCATCGGGTGTGGCTGTCCTACGCCACCGGGCAGGTGTTCGTGGCGGGGCGGTGACGTCGGGTCCCGAGCGGGATCGCTCCGGGCGAATCGCATCCTGGACCTGCTACCGTCTGATGGAGCCTTGCCCTTCCTCTGCGGGAGAGGAGGACACGGGTGGCATCGACCCGGGCGCGCCCCGCCGGGCGTTCGGGGCCGAGCAAGGGCACCGCGCGGCGGCACGAGTTTCCGGACATCCTGACGATCGCCCTGATGCCGCCTCTTGCAGGCCGCTCCGGGATCGGCTAATAACAGGTAACGCAGTACCGGAATACGTCTATAAGCCCGCCAGGCCAGGAGCCGGCACATGGACACCAACCTCCCCCCCGCCCCGCTTCGCGCCCCTCCCGCGCTGGCGCTCGCCATCACCGGCTCCGGTGGCGCCGGAGCCATGCGCGCGGGGGAAATCCTGCTCGCCGCCGCCGCAAGCGCAGGTCTCTACGGGCGCATGACCCGCGCCATGGGGCCTCAGATCCGCGGCGGCGAGGCCGCGGCTCTGCTCCGCCTCGCCCCGGACGCGATCGAAAGCCCGCCCGACAGCATCGACCTGCTGATCGCCCTCGACTGGGAGAATTTCGCCCGCTTCGCCGACGAAATCCCCCTCACCCAAGCAAGCCTGGTGCTGGCCGACCCGGACCAGGGACCGGTGCCCCAGGCTGTTACCGCCTCGGGGGCCCGCATCGCCGCCCTGCCGGCCAAGGCGCTGGCCCGCGCCATCCCGGGCGGACGGGCGAACATGGTGGCCCTCGGCGCCGCGTCCCGCCTGCTCGGCCTGCCGCGGGAGCTTCTCGCCGACACCATCGCCCACCAGCTCGGGGCCAAGGGCGAGGAGGCGCTGGCGGCCAACCGCGCCGCGCTGGACCGCGGCGCGGCGGCCGAACTCCCGGCACTCGCCCGCCGCCTGACCCTGCGGCCCAGCGCCGCGCCGCGCTGGCAGCTCAGCGGCAACCAGGCGACCGGCTATGGGGCGCTTGCCGCCGGCGTCCGTTTCGTCGCCGCCTATCCGATCACCCCGGCCACCGAGGTGCTGGAATATCTCGCCCCCGCCCTCGCGGAAACCGGCGGCGTGCTGGTCCAGGCCGAGGACGAGCTGGCGGCGATCAACATGACCATCGGCGCCAGCTTCGCCGGCACCCCAGCCCTGACCGCCACCTCCGGCCCCGGCCTCGCCCTGATGGTGGAGGCGCTCGGCCTCGCCGTCGCCTCGGAAACCCCGCTGGTGGTGGTCGATGTGATGCGCGGCGGCCCATCGACCGGAATTCCCACCAAATCGGAACAGACCGATCTCAACATCGCCCTCTACGGGCTGCATGGCGACGCCCCGCACCTCGTTCTGGCTCCGAACGGGATCGGCGATTGCGCGCGCACCACCGCCTGGGCTGTGGGGCTGGCGGAGACCTTGCAAGTGCCGGCGCTGGTGCTGTCCGATCAAGCGCTCGGCCAGTCGCGCGCGGTGATCGCGCCGCCGCCGCCGGCCCCGCCCACCCCGGGCCGGCTCCTGGCCGAGGATCTTGCCGCCTTCCGCCGCTACGACGTGACGCCCTCGGGCATTTCGCCGATGACCCTGCCCGGCACCGAAGGCGGCGCCTATGTCGCCGACGGGCTCGAGCACACGCCGCGCGGCGCGCCCTCCGCCAGCTACACCGATCACGCGGCACAGCTGGCCAAGCGCGCCCGCAAGCTTGCCGTGTTCGATTTCGGTGCCGACTGGGCGGATGCCGAGGGCGCGGGGACCATCGCCATCCTGACCTGGGGCAGCCCGACGGCGGCGGCGCGGGAGGCCGCCATGCGGGCTCGCGCCGATGGGCTGGCGGTGCGCGTGATTTCGCTGCGGCTGCTGGCACCGGCGCAACCCGCCCGGCTCGCCGCGCTGCTCACGGGCGTCACCCGCGTGCTGGTGGTGGAACAAAGCGACGGCGCGCAGTTCCATCGCTATCTGCGCGCCTTCTACGACCTGCCGCCGGCGGTGACGGTGCTCGCCCGCCCCGGTCCGTTGCCCATCCGTCCCGGCGAGATCCTCGCCCATTTGCCCGTGCAGGAGTGACCGCCATGAATGCGCTCACCGCCCAGGACTACAAATCCGACCTCAAGCCCATCTGGTGCCCAGGCTGCGGCGATTATTCGGTGGTGACCGCGCTCGCCAAAGCGCTGGCCGAACTGGGGCGCAAGCGGGAGGACATCGCCCTGATCTCAGGCATCGGCTGCTCCTCCCGCCTGCCCGCCTATACCGCGGTCTATGGGTTCCACGGCGTGCATGGCCGCGCGCTGGCGGTGGCGACGGGGGTCAAGCTGGCGCGGCCGGACCTGACCGTGCTCGCCGCCGGCGGCGACGGCGACGGGCTTTCGATCGGCGGCAACCATTTCCTGCATGCCTGCCGGCGCAACGTGGATCTGACCTATCTGCTGATGGACAATCAGGTTTACGGCATGACCAAGGGACAGGCCTCGCCGACCACCGCGCCGGATTGGTGCGAAAGCAAGCTCACCCCGCACGGGCCCGAGATTGCCCCGGTCATGCCGCTGCCGCTGGCGCTGGCGGCGGGGGTCGGCTTCTTCGCCCGCGGCTTCTCCGGCGATCCGAACGGGCTCGCGCGGCTGATCGCGGCCGCCATCCGTCACCCCGGCTTCGCGGTGGTCCATATCCTCAGCCCCTGCATCACCTTTCGCCCCGAGCAGCGCGGCTGGAAGCAGCAGGTCCGCGCCTTCGAGGCGCCGCCGGAGGCGACCCAAGCCGCCGCCCTGGCCCGTTTCGCGGAGGATGACGGCTTCACCACCGGGGTGCTGTTCGCAGCGACGCGCCCCGCCTTCATGCCGGCGCGCGCCGCGCGGCGGACACCAGAGGCGTTGGCGGCGCGCTTCGCCGTTCAGCCGTGCAGTGACTGATACTTCGCCAGCAATTCCTCGCGGCTCTCGCGGAAATCCGGATGATCTTCGATGCAATCCGCGGGGCACACCAGGCGGCATTGCGGCTCGTCCTCGGCGCCCGTGCATTCGGTGCAGCGCAGCGGATCGATGGTGAAGATTGGCTCGCCCACCGCGATCGCCTCGTTCGGGCAGACCGGGCGGCAGGCGTCGCAGCTGGTGCAGTTCTCGGTGATCGTCAGCGCCATGGCGTGGTTCCTTTCAGGCCGCGACCGCCAGTTCCGCCTCGCGCGCCAGCCGGGCGTGGCGGAACGCGCCCCAGAGCGCCGCGCCGATCGCCCCGGCGTAGATCGAGTCGGGATGGTTGCGGACCGGCAGGGTCACCTTCTCCTGCGTCATCGCCGCCTGCATCGCCGCCACCAGCCCCTCGTCATGCGCGAGCCCGCCGGTCATCAGAACCGTCCCGTCCACGCTGCCGATGGTCTTCAGCAGCTTGGCCAGCCGGTCGGCCATCGAGCCGTGGATCCCGCGCAGGATGTTGGCGGCGGTGATCCCGCGCGAGACCATGTTGATGACGTCGGTCTCGGCCAGCACCGCGCAGATGCCGCTCACCTTCTCCGGGCTGTCGCCCTGCTTCGACAGCGCGCCGATCTCGTCCTGCGCGATCCCCAGGTAGCGCGAGATATTCTCGAGAAACTGCCCCGAGCCTGACGCGCATTGGCTGGTCATCTTGTAGCTCAACACCTTGCCGCGCGGATCGAAGCGGATCGCCCGCCCGTGCAGCGCCCCCACGTCCAGCGCCGCCCGCGCTTCGGGGTCCAGGAAGATCGCCCCGCGCGCGTGGGTGGTCATGGAATAGAAATGCCCGGTGTGGAACTCGAGCGACTCCCCCTCCCCGGTGGTGGCGACATAGGCGATATCCCTGGGCCGCAGGCCGGCCGCTTCCAGCGCCTGATGCCAGGCCTCGCCGGCGAGCCGGTACGGATCGCGCTGGCGCACCCGGTCGGTTCGCTTGGCGATCAGGCGCGGGGTCTCGCCCTCGAAGCCGAAGACGACGGTCTTGACCGCCCCGGTGCCGACATCGATGCCGACGGTGTGGATCATGACGGGACCCTTTCAGTGCATGACGGCGCGATGCGCGAAGGCCGCGGCCCCCAGCGCGCCAGTATAGATCGAATCCGGATTGATATTGATCGCCACTTCGCCGTAGTTCTCGCGGATCAGCTGGCGCAGCTCCTTGACCGCGGCCTCGTTCTTGGCCACCCCGCCGGTGAAGGTGAACTGATCGCGCACCCCCCCCGAGCGTGAGATGATCGACATCGCGCGCAGGATGATGGCGCGATGCAGGCCAGCGATGATGTCCTCGCGCTTCTCCCCCAACGCCAACCGATCGCGCAGCTCGGCGCCGGCGAAGACGGTGCAGGTGGAGTTGATGCGCAGGCTGCGGGTGGCCTGCATCGCCAGCGGTCCGAGCTCGTGGACGCCGATGTTCATCTCGTCGGCGATATAGCCCAGATAACGCCCGCAGCCGGCGGCGCAGCGGTCGTTCATCTGGAAATTCTCGACGATGCCGGCGGGATCGACCTGGATCGCCTTGGTGTCCTGCCCGCCGATGTCCAGCACCGTGCGGGTTCCGGGATACATCATATGCGCACCGAGCCCGTGGCAGAGGATCTCCGAGCGGATATGCTCCTTCGGAAACGGCAGGGTGACGCGGCCATAGCCGGTGCCGACCACTGCCGCCTCCGCGATCTCCATCGCAAGCGCGCTCCGTAGCGGGCCGGCCATCGCCGCCGGCAGCGTCCCGAGCCCGTCCAGAGCCCGGGCAAGGCTCGCGGTGATCTCCCCGCGCGGCGGGCGGTTCTCCACCTCGATGATCGCCTTGTCATAGACGTTCAGCAGCAGGTCGTACGAAACGCCGGCCGCCTTCGCCGCGTCCTGGGCGAGCGCCATGAAGCGGCCGCCGGCGAGGTCGCGGAAGAAGTCCGATTTGCGCCGTGCCCCGGGGGCGAACAGCGCGTCGAGCTCCGCGCGCAGCCCGGCGAAGATGGCGCTGATCGCCGCGCTCACCGCGTCCTCGTGCCCGCGAAACCGATCACCCGCCGCCTTGTCGCGGCAGGTCGCCTCCAGATCGTCCACCTGGTCGGCGAATTGCTGGCGCCGGAAGCCGCGCTCCAGCGCCGCGAGGAAGGCTTCCCCGGCGGGGTCCGCGCCGAGCGCGCGGGTGAGCAGGGTGAACCGGGCCCCCAGCAGTGCTTCGTATTTCGCCACCTTGCACGCGGTGTCGTAGTTGGCCCGCGAATTGGTGATGCCGCGGCCGAGCACCTCCTGCGCCTCGTCCAGCACCACCGCCTTGGTGGTGGTGGAGCCGAGATCGATGCCGATGA